>JAXDMH010000835.1:0-3088 GCA_034666225.1 Myxococcales bacterium | reverse complement strand
GACAGCGCGGCGGTGCGGCTGCGGGCGCGGTGCCGCGTGCTGCTGCGTGCATCGTCGACCAGCTGGCGCGGCGTCTGGTCGCTCGACGGGGCGGCGGGGTAGGGGAACCATGGCTCAACGCAACCTTCTGTGCTGCAACCTGGCCTCCGCTCACGTGGCGGTTCCGCTGGAACGCGTGATCGGCGTGGCCGAGGCGGCGGTGGTGACCCCGCTGCCGTACAGCGCCCCTTCCTTTGAAGGCCTGGTCGAGGTGTTCGGTCAGGTGATGCCGCAAGTGGATGTGGCTTCGCTGCTGGACCTGCCGTCCGCCGCCGGAGGCATCCTGGTCGTGGTGTCCGATCGCGGGGGTTCGCTGGCGTTGCGGGTCCTGCAGGTCACCGGGATGATCCAGGTGGAAGACGAGGCCCTGGCGGCGACCGTCATGCACGCCCGGGCGGCCGGTGCGCTTTACATGGGCGAATGCGAGCACCAGGGGGTGCTGCACTATGTGCTCGATCTCGATCTGCTGGCCACCAGCGACGGACTGGAACTGTCGGGTCCCGAGGGCGCCGTTCTTCTCCCCGAGGCACGGGCCGAGGTGCCGAAGGAACCGGAGCAAGAGTGGCTGGCGCTGCTGCTGCTGGAGATCGCAGGCGAGCGCTATGCCATCCCCAACAAGTCGATCGTCGAGCTGAACGTCCCCGATGGGATCCGCGTCATGCCGGGCGCGCCAGACTGGATCCTGGGCCTCATCGACGTGCGCGGCACGCCCATCGTCGCCGTCTCGACGGCGATGCTGCTCGGTCGTCCGACCAAGGAGGGGCACACGCCGGAGGTTTGTTTCATCGCCGAGCTGGAGGACGGCTTCCCGGTGGCCCTCTTCGTCGATCGGGCGATCGGCCTCGAGCGCGTCTCCCCGAGCATCATCAACCCGATGCCGCAGGCCATGGCCGGGATCGGCGGCTATTTCGTGCTCCACGAGGACGAGATTGTCGGCTTGATCGATCTCAAGCAGCTGCTGTCGCAAGTCGCTCCGGCCTTGCGCGCGGCGATCCCGCAGCAGACCGCCCCCGCGCCTGAGACACCGCGCAGCGACGAACGCGGGCAGCGCCAGCAGCTGCTGTCGCTGCGCGTGGGTCGCGAGCTGTACGCCATGACCCTGGATCGCATCGAGCGCATCCAGGCCTCGGTGCTGCTGACCGCGCTGCCCACCAACATTTCCTACTTCGACGGCATGGCCGACGTGGGCGACGCCATCATCCCGGTGATCGATCTGCGGCGCCAGCAGGGGACGGCCCTGCGCCCCTTCGACATGACCGAGCGGCCGCCCTGCATCCTCACCGTCCTCGAGGGAGCCATGACGGGCATCCTGGTCGATCAGGTGCTGAGCATCATCGACATCCAACCGGAACGCCTCGAGCCGGTCCGCGAAGCCTCTCGCCTGCCCATCTCGCACGTCGTCGCCTTCGAAGGCCAGCTGATCGCCTTGCTGACGATCGACCGCCTGCTTCCGCCCTCGATGAAAATATCGGCGGAGCAGCGGGCCATCGCCTAGCAGGCGGTCGCGCCGCCAAGTGGCGCTTGGCCGTCGCCGCTACAGCTGCGAATCGACGAGGCCGGCGAACCAGTCACCGATGCGATCGAGCCGCGGGCGGTGGCTCCACTCGTCGCGGGTTACCCGATGCGAGCGGCTCCGATCCCGATCGAAGGCTCGGTGTTGTTGAAGGGCAAAGTCGTCATCCAGAACGTTGAGATTCGCCTCCGCGTTCAGCCTGAAGGATCGGCTGTCGAAATTGGTCGAGCCCACCGAGACCCAGGCGTCATCGACCACCATGACTTTGCAGTGGTACATCGTCGGCTGGAACTCATAGATCTCGACTCCCTCCGCCAGCAAAGGTCCCCAAAGCCGCCGTGACGCCGCGCGGGTCACCTCGCTGTCGATCTCGGGCCCGGGCACGATGATTTGAACGCTGACGCCCCGTCGGCGCGCATCGATCAGCGTTCGAACCGAGAGGACGTCCGGAACAAAATACGAGTTCGCCAGCAGCACGCTCTTTCGCGCCGCTGCGATCGAGAGCAGGTACATCAGACGGATGCTCTCGGTGCCGTCGTTGAAAGAGCTGCGCACCATCTGTGCAGGCGCTGGTCCCTGCGGGGCCAGCGCCGGGAAATAATCACTGCCCTGCAGAAGCTCACCCCTCGTCGACAGCCAGTGTTCCGCGAACGCCGCTTGCACCTGGGCCACGACCGGGCCGACCACGCGGAAGTGATCGTCGCGCCAGTGGTCGGCGTCCTCCGCCGTTCCATCCCACTTGTCGGCGATCCCCACGCCTCCCGTGAAGCCGATGCGACCGTCGACGACCAGCAGCTTTCGGTGAGTGCGATTGTTGATTCGATCCAGGCTGTACCAGCGCAGTGACTGGTACTTTTCCACGGCGACGCCGGCTTTGCGCATCGCCGTCAACTGTTTTGCGTCTATCTTGCCGGACCCAACAGCGTCGATGATGAGGTGGACCTTCACGCCGGCAATGGCCCGCTCGACCAGAGCAGCGGTGAAGGTCTCTCCGACCTTGCCCGACCAGTAAATGTACGTCTCGAAGGTGATGCTTCTTTGCGCGTGCCTGATGTCGTCAAGCATCGCGCCGAAGATCTGCCGGCCGTTGTACAGAGGAGTAAGGCGGTTTCCACCGATCAGGGCCGGTCCGAACAGGACACTCATCGCTCGTGAAAATTGTGGGTCCGTTACCCCGAACGGAGAGGCGATGGGCTTGTCAACCTTGTGCTCGCCTGACATCAAATTGATGGCGACGATGACCACGACCGTGGTGACCAAGGCTGTACTGGCAGCCACCACTGCCATCCGGAAGCGGCGGCTAGCCACAGGCAGAGTTTATCGCCCGGCCCCCGAAATCGGTAGCGCTGGAAAGCAAATATCGAATGCGCGCCGACCTAGTCGAGAGCCGCGGCGTGCTTCGTCTGGGCAGGTATGGCCTTGCGTGGCATGCCCTTTTTTTCAATGCGGATCCTTTCTTCTTCCAGCGACGCTCCCAGCGCGGCCATTTCCTTGGCGTCGAGAACCTTCTTCGACTTCGGGAAGAGATCCGTCTCT
>JAXDMH010000834.1:0-4410 GCA_034666225.1 Myxococcales bacterium | reverse complement strand
GTGATGGCCGTGCCCGCCAAGAGCCCCGAGCAGGCCGAAAAAGTCATCGCCGCGCTGGGGAAGACCCTTTCTCGACGCGGCGACGTCGCGGAGGTATCGAACGGCGCCGGCGGCAAAGGTTGGATCTGGCGTTCAGCCAACGTGCTGGTCCTCAGCGATTCGCTGGACGCCCTGGCCAAGGGCGCCAGGCTGGCCCTGGAGGCGCGCGGCCGCTCAACCGAAGACGTCACCGCCGTGCTGTTTCCCGACGCCATCGCCGCCGCCAACGGCACCGACGTCAAGACCGCGCTGGCCAAGAGCCTGGGGATGATGCGCGCCGCGCAAGCCGCCCAGGGCGCGGCCATGACCGGCGATTCGCTGGCCATGATCGGCGACCTTTTGAATCTGTTCGGCGACTGCACCACGCTGGAGATCGGCCTGGCCGTCGACACCACCCAAGGCGTCAGCCTGCGCGTGCGCATGAACGCCAAACCGGGATCGCCGCTGGAAGCCGTGGCCCGCCAGAACCACCCCGTTGAATTCGATCCGCTGCTGTTCGCCGGCGGCAAGCAACCGGCGTTCTTGTTTGGCTACAGCATCGGCCCGATCACCAAGGCCCACCTGGTTCGCATACGCCACCGCCTGCAAACCAGCTCCGAGGCGGGCTCCCCGTCCGCGCAGGCATTCTTTGACGCCCTCGTCGACGCCTCCGTAGGAATGGGATTCGCGTCGGCGCACCTCAAACCCGAGCTGGGCGTGCGCACCAGCTATCCGCTGAAGGACGCCGCCAGCGGCGCCAAGTTATCAGCGCTGCTGAAAAAGCTGGATCGCGTGGCGGCGCTGGCTCTCATCAAGACCCAGATGGAAGGCGCCACCGTGCCGTTCGACTGGTCGGTGAAGAAAGAAACCGTGGGCAAGCTGCCGGCGCTGCACTACACGATGTCTCCCGCAAAACACGCCACCCCCGCTATGCGTGACGGATTCCAGAAGCTGTTCGGCAAGCAGCTGGACATGTACACGGCGTTCTCGGGGGCCCGCCTCATCGGCACCGCCGGCAAGCAGGCCAAGGCCGATCTGACGGCGCTGGCCAACGCGAAAAACGCGCCGCCCACCGGCGACGTCGCGCAAGCCATCGGCGTGGCCAAAGGCAAAGATCTGGTCGAATACCTCGACTTCGGTCCCTTCGTGGCGACCATGGCCGCCCTGTCCACCGATCCGCGGGCGGCGTTCCTGAGCAAAGGGACCCAGGCCCCCATTCCCCTCAGCGTCACCGAGAGCGGCGACGGCATCGGCAAGGTCGTCACGCTTGAGCTGAACATTCCGCCCGCCGCGTTCACCGGCGTGGGGACGCTGCTGCAAGGCCTGAACAGCGCCGGTGCGGGCAAGTAGGCTACGCGTGGAACGCAGGCGGCCTTGCCGCCGTAGTTCCGTCGCGGGAGGTCTGGAACCCTTTGAGGGTTCCAGAGTCAAAGCTGCTTCAGCAGCGCCTTGACCTCGACCTCGGCCGGTTTGCCGCGCGGGGTATAGCCCTGGCTGCCCGGCCCGCCGTAGCCGTACCAGTTCCAGATGTAAACGCCGTCGAGAAACGGCGTGCCCGACCAGACGCGCCGGAAGGCGGCGAACCCGCGCCGCTGCTCATCGGCGTCGGCCATCCCGCCCGCTGTTTCATTCCAGGGCGCCGCCGTGGCCCCGGCGCGCGAACGGTAGCCAAGCTCGGTGAAAACGAACGGCACCGATCGCCGCGTCGCCCGCCAGGCACCCAGCTCGCCCTTGATGCGACGCCAGGCCGCCTCCAGCGCCGCCTCGTCTGTCCCGGCGTCGGCCTCGGCGCGCAGGTTGAAGTAACCGGTGATGCCTTCTTCGTCGACCAGATCGAAAAGCCGCGCCTCGCGGTAATGGTCCCAGTTGGCCGAATAGACCAGCGATCCTTTGAAGACGCCGCGGATCTTCTCCACCAGCGGCTGCCAGCGCGTCACATCGCCGTCCAGCGACGACAGCTCGCTGCCGATCACCAGACGTTGCGCACCGGTCACCGCCGCCACCGCCGCCAGGTCGCCCAGCACATCGCCATAGCGGCGAAACCAGCGATCGGGATCCGTCGGCGCCAGCGTGCCCCGCCATTCTCCCGGCCGCGGCGCCGACAGGCGCACGATGGGGAACAACGAAACCTCCAGGCGATCGCGCGCCGCCGCCCGGATGGTGTCGGCCACCACCTCCAGCGTCGGCGAAAACCGCGTGTGCAGGTGAACGTCGTCGCTGGCGCCGTTGGTCTGGTAAAGGGGGACGATCAAGGCGACGTGGGTGGCCCCCAGCGCCACGATCTCGGCCAGCAGCGGCGCATACGAAAAGCTGACGTCCTCGGAGAAAAGCCCCAGGGCCACCCCGCGCTGCCGATTCCCGTCGGACGCCTCCACCGGCGCGGGCGGCGGCGCAACAGGCGGCGCGGGCCGACGAGCGCCCGGCGGATCGACGATCGACGCCGTCAGCACAAACAGGGCGCCCGCGAGCAGCTTCGCCGTCATGGCCGGTGAGTCTAGTGCACCGCCAGGCCGTCGTGGTGATTCGCACCCTCGCGGTGTAAAAGAAAGCCCGCATGAGCAGTGACGAGTCGGATCTGGAGCCCGAGATCGAGGTCTCGGAAGAGCTTCCCGAGCCGCCCGCCACCCCCGATCCCAGCCCCGAGGCCCTGGCCGACAGTGGCCCGGCGCTGGGCAACCGCCTCATCGTCGTCGGGGCTGGCCGCGGCGGCGCCGGTCGATCGTTGCTGGCCGCCAACATCGCCATCTACCTGGCGCAGACCGGAAAGAAGGTCGTCGCCGTCGACGCCGATCCCGCCGGCGGCCCCCTGCACCAGTTGCTGGGTGCCGCCCGGCCACCGCACGGCTTCGGCGAATTTCTGCGCGGCCGCGCCCAGACCTTGGCTGAACTGATCGTGGAGACGCCGATCGCCAGCCTGGACCTGGTCAGCGGCGAAGGCTCGGCCCTGGGCTCGATGAAAAGCAAGCTGACCGCCAAGGCGATCCTGGGCGCCTTGCGCCAGCTGTCGGCGGACTACGTCGTCGTCGATCTCGGACCGGCCGACGCCACCGTGGCGCTGGACCTGTGGCTGGGCGCCGACATTCCGGTGGCGGTGACGCTGCCCGATCCGGCGTCGATCGAGGCCACCTACCGCCTGGTCAAGAGCGCCTTCGTGCGCAAGCTGCGCTCGACGCGCGGTCTGGAACGCCTGGTGGCCAATCCCATGGGACCACCGGCGGCCGCCCTGGACATCTATCGTTCGGCCCGCGATCAAGGCGGACCGATCGATCGCCTGCGCGACGAGATCTTCCGCTATCGCCCGCGGTTCATCGTCAATCAGACGCGGAGCCTGCCGGACCTTAAGCTGGGCTTGTCGATGGCCACGGCGGCGCAGCGGCGGCTCGGCCACGCCTTTGAATACCTGGGGCACGTCGAATCCGACGAGACGGTCTGGCTGGCGGCGCGGCGCCGACGGCCGCTGGTGTCCGAATACCCGGAGTCGAAGGTGGCCAAGAACATCGAACGGATCGCGCGGCGCCTGCTCTCCAGCGACAGCGAACGCGAACGGGCCAGCGCCGCCCCACCGCCCCTGCGCCTGGAGGAAGAGCAAACCCACTACGAGATCCTGGAGACCGAACCCGGCGTCAGCGACGAGGAGGTGCGCCGTGCCTACCGCGCCCTGAAAGAGATCTACGCCTCCGGATCGCCGGTGATCGCCGGCCTTTACGACGAGCACGAGCTGGGCGAGCTGCACGCCCGCGCCAACGCCGCGCACGACACCCTCTTCGCGCCGGAGCGCCGCCGCCTTTACGACCTGGCCCTGCCCGAGGCTGACCTGGCGCGGGCGGTCCGCGCCGCCGCCCAGGGCGCGCGCCGCAGCGGCGGCATGCCGGCGGTGCCCGATCGCGCCGAATCCCCCGAGCCGATCCTGGACGTCGGCGAAGAGGTGACGGGCGCCGTGCTGAAAAAGATCCGCGAAGCGCGCGGCATGGAGCTGGCCGAGATCGCCCAGCGCACCAAGATCAGCGAGCGCCACCTGCGATCAATCGAGGAAGAAAGGTTCGGCGACATGCCGGCCGCCGTCTACGTCCGCGGCTTCGTCACCGAATTCGCCCGCGCCCTGCGCATCGACGCCCAGCGCGCCGCCGAAAGCTACCTGCGCCGCTTCAACGCCCGCAACGGCCCGCCCATCGTTACCGAGCCAGCCCCCGGGCGTTGATCGCGCCTTACAAGACGTTTGATGCCAGTTCGGCCAGCGGCGACCGCTCGCCCTTCGACAGCGTGACGTGTCCCGCCAAGACCTCGCCCTTGAACTTCTCGACCACCGTCGTCAATCCGTTCGACGTGGCGTCGACATAGGGGTTGTCGATCTGATACGGGTCGCCTGTCAGCACCACCTTGGTCGCCTCACCG
>JAXDMH010000833.1:0-3582 GCA_034666225.1 Myxococcales bacterium | reverse complement strand
CCAACTTCCCGTGCCGTCGTCTCCAGGCCGGCGTCCATGACGGCGCTTCCCCCGGAACCAGCGTCGGTCGTTTCGGTGACCGCGCCGCCGCCGCCGCCCGAGCCACCGGTGCTGTCCGCCCCGCCCGAGCCGGTTCCCCCGCTGCCAGTCACCGGGATCGAATCGCCGCCGGTTCCCGTATTCGGATCACCGCTGTCCGGGCCGGATGGGGAGATGTCCGGCAGCGCATCCACGGCGCCCCCTGTGGCGGCGAAATGCTCTCCCGAACAGGCCGAGAGTAGAACCCCCAACGCGACGCTGGCGGCAGCGACAGCGACGCCTCGACTTGGTCGCGATGACGCAGGCCGAAGACGATGTCGAGTCAGCGCCATTCCGCCGCAGTCTACTATACGGAAAAGCCGGCGCCGACGAATGCACAGCGGCAACGCCAGTTTCGGACTCCCGAGGGCGGCCGTCCTTGAAGTTTCATGGCTAAACAAGGCCGGCGCACGCTGGGCGTCTGCCGCGTCAGGGCGGGCAGCCGTTGTTCACAGTCACCTGGTCCACGGCACAAGCCGCGGATCCAACGCCATCGACTCTTCGCTCTTGAAGTTGAAAAGGTTCGCCAACTCGTGGATCATGAGCGCGCCCGCGACACGCCTTGCTTGGGGGGAGCGGGCGCGTTGGCCGACATGCATGTTCAAAGCGCCCCAAACTGCCCTGCTGTCGACTCTGCTCGGGGCGACCGTGATCCTGGCTGCCGCCGGACTGGCGGCGGCTCAGAAGTGACGGTCTGACTCGCACGAAAACGGGGAACAATTGCCGGCCAAACCCCAGGATGGTTCCTTGCGCCTCGCCGCGCGCGTCGCGGTCCTGGCTGTCCTGTACGTCTTGCTGGCAAAGCTGGGCCTGAGATTCGCCACGGTCGGAAGCAGCGTGACTCTGGTGTGGCCACCGACGGGGCTGGCGCTGGCGGCGCTGACGCTGTTCTCGTTGCAGTTGTGGCCGGCGATTGCCATCGGGGCATTCGTGGTCAACGCCACCACGGCCGGCGTGGGCGTGGCGACCGCGGCCGGGATGGCGGCCGGCAACACCTTGGAAGCCGTGGTGGGCTTCTGGCTGCTGCAGCGATTCAATTTTCGCGGACAGCTGGATCGCGTCCGAGACGTCTTGGTCCTGACCGCGGTGGCCGGCGCCATCAGCACGGTGGTCAGTGCGACGATCGGGTCGCTCAGCCTGCTCGCGGGCGGGCTGATCCCGCCTTCGAAATTGGCCCTGACGTTTCGCGTCTGGTGGATCGGCGATCTGATGGGCGATCTGATCATCGCCCCTGCGCTGCTCTGCTGGTCGGCAAGATCCGAAGCGCCGTCCCGGCGATCCCGGTGGGAGGTGGCAGCGCTGTCCATCGCCCTGCTGGCCGCCGCGCTCAGCGCCCTGGCGCAGCCGCACTCGACCCGGCCGTATCTGGTCTTCCCTCCTTTGATCTGGGCATCGCTACGATTCGGGCCACGGGGCGCGACCGCCGGTCTGCTGACGGTCTCCGTCATCACCGTCTGGTTGACCGCGACCGGGCACGGCGCCTTCGCCACTCCGGCTCTCGGCGACAGCTTGATCGCCCTTCACGCCTTCATGGCGTCGGTGGCGCTGACCTCGCTGTTCATGGGCGCCTCCACGGCCGAACGAGCCCGCGCCCTTCGGGTTCGGGAGAACTTCATCTCCATCGCGTCGCACGAATTGCGAACGCCGCTGACATCATTTCGCCTTCACACCCAGCGGATTCTGCGCTGGCTGCAGCGCGACACCACCGTACCCATCGACACCATCACCAGTTCCCTGCTGAAGATGGATGGCCAGATCGAACGGGTGACTCGTCTGCTGGATGACGTTCTGGATCTGACCCGCCTGCGCGTCGACAAGATCGCCCTCCACATTGAAAACGTCGATCTCTGCCAGCTGGTCGCCCAGGTCTCGGACTCTCTGAAAGACGCATTGGCGAACGCCGGCTGCACCCTGGCCCTCAATTGCCCCCCCAGACCCGTCGTCGCGCCGTGCGATCGCGTCCGCTGCGAGCGCCTGATGATCAACCTCATCGGCAACGCGATAAAGTTCGGCCAGGGCAGCCCCATCGAAGTCGCCGTGGTCGATAGCCCCCAGAACGTTTCAATCGTGGTCAGCGACCACGGACCCGGCATTGCCACCGCCGAACAAGAAAGAATTTTCGGCGAGTTCCAGCGCGTCGGCGGCGGCCAGGCCACCAGCGGCCTCGGTCTGGGCCTCTACATCGCAAGAGAGATTGTCCAGGCCCACCACGGCCAAATCTCCGTGGAGCCAGCCGTCAGCGGCGGGGCGGCGTTCAAGGTCGTATTGCCGCGAGAGGTTGTTCCGGGGACGGTCTAGGTTCGCCGGGGTCAGGGCGGCCAATGATTGCCGGGGTTCACCCTGATTCTGCGATCGCCGATTGTCTTTCAGCCCGGGCAGCCTAATACCCTTCGGCGATGATCGGATCACTTCGCACCGACACTGGTGTTTCTTTCGGCGTCGTCCATCATTCGAAAACCATCCCGGTCAGAGTGACCGCGTGTGGGCTTTCGGCGCGCGATGCGGACACAGGCATCAGGAATGTCTGCCCGAGCTCGCCCAATTGGGACGACGTGAGCTGCCCGAAGTGCATCGCCGCGCGGGGTGTTCATTTCCTTCGCGGCCTGTATTGAAGATCAGCCGATGATCCGGCGGGCGTGGGTGTAAACGTTCGCCGAGGCGCCGCGCACGAAGCCGACCAGGGTGATCCCCACTTCCTCGGCCAGGTCCACGGCCAGGGCCGAGGGTGCCGAGACCGAGCACACGATGGGCACGCGCGCGACCGCCGCCTTCTGGACAAGCTCGAACCCGGCGCGCCCCGACAACAGCATGGCCGTGCCGGCCAGGGACGCGGCGCCGGCGCGCAGCCGTGCGCCGATCACCTTGTCGACGGCGTTGTGGCGGCCGACGTCCTCGCGGACGCAGAGACGCGTGCCGTCGGCCTGAAAGAGACCGACCGCGTGCAGCCCGCCCGTCGCGGCGAACACCGGCTGCGCCGCGCGAACCGCCGCCGGGAAGCCCAGCACGACGGACAGCGGCACGCGCGTCTCGTCGGCCAGCGCGCGAATGCGACGTCTCACGGCCGCGATGCTCTCCTTGCCGCACAGCCCGCAGGCCGCGGTGGCGCGCAGCACGCGTCGCGCGGCCGCGACGTCCAGCCTGCTACCCCGCGCCGCCACGACCTCGACGACGTTCTGCCGATCGCGCCCCACGCCGCCACCCAGTCGCAGCACCGCGATCTCCTCCAGCGACGAGATGACGCCCTCGGTGAAGAGCAGCCCCGCCGCCAGGTCGAGATCGTCGCCGGGGGTCCGCATGGTGACCATCAGCGCCTCGCCGGCCACGCGCAGCTCGAGCGGCTCCTCGGTGACCACGAAGTCTCGTTCAGCGGCGCGAACGGCTGACGGATCGGCTTGCCCCCGACGCTGCACGGTGCGCTCGACCGCCTGAACGCCGGCCTCCGACCACAGGGGCAAAGGGCGCAAGCCTGGCCGGTGCGTCATGCCCGAATCCTAAACATTTATT
>JAXDMH010000832.1:0-10289 GCA_034666225.1 Myxococcales bacterium | reverse complement strand
CCGGTTCGTCGCTGACCTGCAGCGCCTGCTTCATCGTCACCACGCCGGAGGGGACGCTGACCTGGTGAATCTGCAGGTAGGTGGTCCCCTTGCTGCATCCTTTGGGATCGGGCGAGTACCAGTTGGACAGGATCAAGAATCCCGAGCCGTCCTGTTTCAGGATGGCCAGCGGTGTTCCGAGGGGTCGCGCCGTCGCCGGCAGCTGGACCAGGCACAGGGTGCCGGCCAGGTCGGAGATCCCGCACAGCTGCGGGCTGATCGCCACGGTCAAGGTGACGGTGCCGTTGACGCCGAACGTCTGGTCCGCGCTGACCGCGCCGTCCTTGAAGATGTCGCGGGTGATCACCTGGTGCGACGGTTCGAAATCCTTGGTCACGTCGTCGAGCGGCGAGTTGGTCGACTGCACCAGGTAGATCTGATGCGGCAAGTTGGTGACATCGTCGCGATCCAGCTGCACCACCGTGGGAGCAAAGTGCAGCGGGTGTTTGCAGCCCAGGTTGATGACGGCCGACGGCGTTCCGGTCAGCGTGAAGCGCCACAGGTTGCCCCAGGTGTCGCCTGCGTAGCCTGACAGCAGCTGGTTCTTCACCTGATAGTCGCGGGCCGTGCCCACGTCGGTCAGCATCGTCAGCTCAGGCGCGGTGCCGCAACCACCGACGCTGCCGATCTTGGCCTGGCTGAGGATCTGGCCGGTGGCCGCCGACGCCGAGACGATATAGTGCCCTTGATCGCTCGCCTTGGCCGGCGTCACCGGATATCCCGACGTGAACAGCACGCGATAATCGTCCAGCGACGGGGTGTCCGAATAGAAGAAGGCCGGCACCGAGATGGTCTGGCCCAGCAGGGTGTCGTAGGTCGACGCCGACGCGCTGGTCGCCGAATGCCAGATCAGACTGAAAGGCGGGCTGGCGGTGGGGTCGGTGATGTCCAGCATGAAGGTTTCGTTGCCGCCATAACCGTCGGTCATGGCCAGCACGGTCTTCCAGACCGCGTTCGCGTTGTCGGTGCAGTTGGCCGCGCACAGGTTCTTCACCTTGGGCGAGCTGGCCAGTCCGAAGATGTGGCTGCCGGGATCAGGCACCTGGCCACCCTGGGCATACAGCTTGGTCACGGCCGACAACATCTCGGGTGGCAGGTAGGCAAACGCCTCGCTGCCGGCGGGCTTGGTGACGCCGCCGATGACCGCGGCCTGGGTATAAAACCCATGCACCATGCCGTCGTCGGAGCCGACGTAGGTGACGTGCGGTCGGTCCTTGTACTTGTTCGAAAAATCGATGCCGCCGGGATTCAGGTCGGCGCCCGGTTGACCGACGTCGATGGGCGTCGAGTTGGTCATCGCTCCCAGCACGGCGGGATTGCCCTGGATGGGATCGCCCAGCATCCAGCGGGCGATCTTCTCGGCCTCGTCGTCGGTGGCCCCCAGCCCCAGCCCATGCAGCGCCGTCTTGTTGGCGATGGTGCCGTTCGAATTGACCTGCACCATGATCAGCTTGTTGCTGGAGTCGGAGGTGTACACGCGCCGGGTCTTCCAATCCATGTTGGCCAGCTGCACCGCTGCGTCCCAGGCCATGGTCGGATTTAACTGCGACGTGTCGTAGGCGATGAGGTGACCCTTCCACGACGGGAAATCGACGCGTGAGTCCAGGGCGTAGCTGCCCACGGTGATCTTTCCCTGCAGCTGCATCCCGGCGGAGGCGGCGGGCGGCGAGGTGGCATAGCTGCCCTTGGCGGCGTCGTAGATGGCCTCCTGGATGGCTTTCACCAGATCGTCCTCGTTGGTGGCGTTGTACGCGAAGGGCGAAAGACCGTCCGAACCGCGATCGGTCCCACCAGCGCGGGCGATGTTGTCGTTGGTGAGGCGCCCGGCGCCGACCGCCACGTCGCCGGAGAACCCGACCACCAGCGTCTTCACACCGGCGGCCTTCAGATCTTGCGCGGCCAGGACGGCCTTGCAGGTGCATCCGGCGCCCTTGGGGTTGGCGGCGGCGCACGCGTTGGAGCTGCAGTTGTCGTCGCCGGGGCCGTTGGCTTCACCGTCGGTGATCAGCAGGACATAGTTCTGGCGGCAGGTCACGGTGTCCGTCTGTTTCACCTTGGCCATGTAATCGTAGGCGCTGGTGTTGACAGTGGCCGAGACGTCGTTGCGCAGGGCGCATCCCGTCGGCGTTCCACCGTAAGCGATGAGACCGCCGTACGACGCCGGCTGCAGGCGATTGAGGATCGCCGCCGACATGGTGTTGGCCTTGACTGGATCGTCCGACGTGTCCATGAACGGCGCCAGTTGCGCGTCCCAGCGCGCGCCACACGAGGCGCTGCAAGTGTAGCTGCAGTTCGACACCGAGATGGGCGGGGCGATGGCGCCCGAGTTGTAATAGTTGGGATACGAATCGTAATAACGATAAGACGACCCGCTGAGGGTGATGCCCTTGCCCTGATAGGTGGTCTGCGTGCTCTTGGTGGTGGTCACGGTGCCGGTGGTGTCGGTGTACGTGTAATAGCTGCCTTGATAGGAGCCGGTGCCGGTGTTGGGGATGGAACAGAATTGACCGCACCAGTTCGTCCCCACCTGCTGTCCGGAGCCGCCCACTTTGTAGAGGCTGTTGTTGCTGGCGGCCAGCGAGTAGACCACGCTGTCGATGGTGCACTGGGCGGGCGGACCGGCGCTGGCGTCAAAGCAGTTGCTGCTTTGCAGGCGACCCAGCGTCAGGAACGTCGTCGCGGTCTTGGTGGTGGCGCCGGTCAGCTTGAAATACGGGAAGTAATTGTTCTGATAGAAGGTCATCAGGCCAAAGTTGGCGATGTTGCTGTTCGAGCTGACGATGCTGGACAGCACGCGTTTGGCGATCACGATGCGCGACGTGGCAGGACCGCAGGCATCGCCGGCGGTGGTGCAGTCAGAGTCTTTGCTGCACTTCACCTGTGTGATACGGCACATGCGCGACGCCGTGGTGGACGTGGTGCCCGCGTTGCACAGATCGCCTGCGGTCGGCGCGATGCAGCTGTTGTTCGGCAGGGCACCGCAGGTGTTGGCGGGACCGACGCAAGGATTGGTGTCGATGCACGGGTTGTTGGCCTGGGAGACGGTGCAGGTGTAGTGGGGCAACGCGCAGCTGTTGTTGTTGACGCTGCAAGAGCCGTTGGTCACGTTGCACTGGGCGTTGCTCTTGCTGCATTGATTGGGCAGGGAGCAGTAGCCACCGGTCAGCGATCCCGTCCCTTTCGAGCAGACGCCGCATTGCGAGTCGGCCGTGCAGGTCGTCGAGTGATCAGGGCAGACCTTGGCGCAGGGGGTGACGTTGGACCCGGTGCAAGCGGCGCCACCGACGGAGCAGTTGCCGGCGGCCTTCAGCGGACAGTCGTTGTCGGTGGCACACTGTTGCGACGACAGCCCGCCCGACGAGTTCTTGCACACGGAATAGGCGGCGCAGGGGGTCGACGTGCTGCTGCAGGTGTTGCTGCCGTAGGTACACTTCAGTTGCTTCGAGCAGGTCGAGACCGGATTGCAGTTGTTGTGCGTGATCGCGCAGGTGCCGGACGTCGAGGCCGGGCAGTCACTGCTGGCGAAGCAGGCGGCGTGCGTACAGTTCTGGTTCTGGCTGTCGCAGGTCAACTGACTGCAAGAACCAGGGATCGGGGCGCAGTCGGCGTCCTTCCCACACGACAACGCGTCCACCTTGCAGGTCGCGTCGACCCCGCAGTCGTCGTCGGAATAGCAGTTTTTGCCGTTCTGCGCGCAGGTGCCCAGCGCCTTGCCGCCGCGGCAATTGTCGCCGTCGTCACAGTCGACGCCGACCTCCGTCGGCAGATCGAACGAGCCGCCCGGCACCCCGGTCAGCGAGCCCGAGGTGTCCAGCACGACCAGGATGTTCGGTTTGTGAATCTGCCGTCCGATGAGCGACAGCGGATTGACCCGGGCCTGGGCGGTGCCTTCACCTGTGGCGCCACCCCACCAGCCGACGGGCGCCACCAGAGCGACGTAGTAAGCGAACGCGGTGCACAGCGCAATGCGGGCGAACGAGCGACGGGACGTCATGACACACCACCAGGCGAGCCTCGGGCGGAGTGACGACGCGGGCCAGGGTGAAGGGCGGTTGATGGCTCAGTTGGCAACCAGCCCTCCGATCGTGTTGCTGTTGTCGTCACAACCATCTTTTCCGAAGTTGCACAGCACCGGCGAATAGGTGGCGCTGCCACCGGTGTCGGGCGCGCCAGGTAGCGGGCCCATCACGGCTTCGATCACCACGGTGGTGCGGTTGTCAGGGGCCATGCCCCGCGCCCGCACCACCACCGTGCCGTTGGTGTCGGTGGTGTATCTGCCCAGCCGGCATTCGCCGGTGTCATTGCGGATCCAGACCGTATAGCTGCCCATCACCATCGAGCGCGGCGCATTGACCGTGCCCGCGGTGCGTCCGAAAGACGCTGGCGGGTAGACGATGTTGCGCACCGGGGTGGTGCCGTCGATCAGGATGGCGCCGGCGCCGGCCGGATTGCCGTCGGCGTCCAGGCTGCTGGGGACATCGTCTTCCGGGTTGCCGCTGGCTTTCAGCATGGCGTTGACCACCGTCGGTGCCGCGGCGTTCAGGAGGGCGCGCGCCCTCTCCACCCCGGCCTGGGCGACGTACAGCGCTTGCGTGCGCTGGTTGATGTTTCCGCTGACCTCCAGGTTCCCGTTGGTCAGCCACAGCGCCATCATCCCCAGGCCGAACAAGGTGATCATCAGCATCAGCACGATGATCAGCACGGCCCCGCGTTGCGGCTGACGGGGGCCAGCAGGTGACCGATCGCTGGTGATTTGCGGGCAATTCATCGGTGTCATCAGCGGTTCCTTGGAAAGACGGTGGTGGTCAGCACGCGATGCCGATAGCTGTCGGGAGCGCCGGCCATGCCGTCCTCGACGGCCGGCTTGGCGTTGGTGGTCATGCCCGAGAGCAGCGTGTCGGCGTCGTGCGAGCGGGCGACCAGCGTGATGCGGATGGCATTCGGTCGGTTGCAACTGGTGGTAGGAACGTCGCCCGCCACGTTGTAGATCCACTCGTCGGTCTTCATGCTGGCGGCGTCGGTCCCCTCGGTGAAGATGCCGTCGCCGTTGGGCGGCGGCGGATCGGTGTCGCAGGCATAGGCGATCTGCATGTCTTCGATCCCTTCCGCCATGGTCACCGCCGCGGTGGATCCGGTGATCCCGTCGAGGCGCTTCATCACCAGGCGTGGCGGGATGGCCGGCGCGCCCGTGCTGTCGATGGAGAACTCGACCCAGTTCAGCGTTCCGATGTTGCGCAGTCCGGCCGCGCCCGACGCGCCGCCGGCGTACAGAAACGGGATGTATCCCGCCATGTTGATGGTGGGGTTCCACACCGAGGTTCCGTCGTGTCCCAGAAGGCCGGTCACCGAATCGGCGCTGGTCACCTGAAACAGCGTGCAGCCGCGATCGCCGACGGGCGGCCCTTGCGGCGCCGAGGTGGCGTCCAGCAGCAGGGCAAAGTCATTCTTGCGGAAGATCGCGCCCTGATTGGCCGGCGTCGAGATGTTGTCGGTGGCGGTGGCGACCGAGGTGCCCAGTTGCGAATCGACGAAGGTGCCGAATCCACCGGTGCCGAACACCACGGTGATCTTGTCGGGTGCGCCCGCGGTGCCGTTCAGGATCCACAGCGGGGCCAGGCGCGACACCTGCGCGGGCGGTCCCTTCTGGAAAATGCGCAACCCTGTCAGAGGGGCGGCGGCGCTGCCCGGTGGCGGATCGCCGACGTGCACGCATCCCACCAGGCCCATCCCGGCCACCCGCACGAACCGCGTCAGCGCATCCATGGCGCCCCACAGGTTCTGCTGGATGTCGAGAATCTTGGACTGCGTCGAGTAGACGCGGTGCTGGCCCACGAAGAACATGAAGGCCCCGCTGGAGACCAGCCCGCCCACCACCAGGGTGACCATCAGTTCGACCAGCGTCAGGCCGGCCATGCGCCGTCGGGTCACCACGTCTTCCTCCGTTCCTGATCCAGCCGGACGGTGCGCGGCGTGCCGTTGTCCAGGTTGTACGTCACCCGCACCGAGACGTCGTAGGGATTGGCGAAGCCCAGGTTGACGATCTTCACCTCACGTTTGAACCGGGCGTCGCCGGTCTGGGCGACGTTGATGTCGCCCTGGGCGTTGAGATAGACCGGCGTCGACCAGCCACCGGTCACCGCGTTCGACAGTTGATCGACGACGGGCGGGCCGGCGCTGACCACGCGCGCGCTCAGTTCCTCCAGTTGCTGGGTGGCCAGTTGCGTGGCGATGGCGGCGTCGTTGCCGTTGCCGGTCGCGTTCATCACCGTCATCTGCATGGCCAGCGTTCCCAGCAGGCCGACGGTGGCGATGACCAGCGCGATCATCACCTCGATCAGCGTGTACCCGCCGGAGGCGCCACGGACGCGTCGTTGTCCGCGGAAGATCAGACGACGATCAATCAATTGGTCCTCATCGACACAAAGCCGGTCAGCGCGGTGACGTCGACCCGAAAGGCGGCGGCCTCGGTCCCCGCCGGCAGGTTGCTGTTGCGGATGTAGATGACCGCGCTGGTCGGCACCGGCGAGCCGATCAGCTGGGCGGTGCCGCGGGTCTGGAAATCGATCTGGGCCGAGGCCGTCGTGGTCAGCACTGCCACGCCCGGCGCGCTGGCCGTCGGCGCCACCACGTTCCAGATCACCACGCCGGGCTTGGCGCGGACGAAGCCCAGCATGGCATCGGTCGCCGCCGGCGCGATGGGCGCCGCGCCGGGCGTGGCGCCCAGTTTATAGCTGCGAAACTCGATCCGATCGGCGAAGGCATACGCGCGGACGGTCAGGCGCGAGCTGATCGCTTCCGAACGGCATTTTTGCAGCTCGCGCGCCACCTCGCTGGCGAAGATGCGGCCGGCGTCGGTCTGCTGATCGCGGGTAAAAAGCGGCGTGGCCAGCGCCGACATGATCCCGATGATCACGACGACGATCATCAACTCGACCAGCGTGAAGCCCGCGGAATTGAAACGGCCCGCGCGCGCGACGACGAGATTCCGAGATACACGCATGGCGGCCGATCCAGGAATCGGCACTTGTTGCCGACCACTTGAAATCGGGCGCGCCTCTGTCGGTCGGTGCGCGGCGCGCTCTTACCTGACGGCGGTCAGACGCACATGCCGCGCGGGAGGATGATGTCGTTTGATCCTCCCGCGCCTTCGTTCATCAGTACCAGTTGAAGCCGAGCAGAACCAACCCGTTGGTGGCGCCGCCACCGTCGTAGGCGGCGTAGGTGAGCCGGCCCTGGACGTCCAGCGCGAACCAGGTGGACTGCACGACCTCGATGCCGGCGGCGACCAGGAAGGCCGACGCTGTTTGACCGTTGAACGTTCCGTCGTTGAGCTCGATCTGACCAAGCCCGAAACCACCCTTGACCCAGAACAGGTTGGTCAGCCACAGCTGCGCGGCCAGCGTGTGCGTGGTGTTGGTCAAGTCGGTGCCCAGCGAATCGACCGGGTGGACCACCGTCGAGACGTCATACATGAGGCCAAAGCGCGGGGTGATCATGGCGCCCAGGTGAAACTCGCCGGCGAAACCGCCGCCGCAGTTGGAGCAATTCTTGGCGCTCACGCCGCCAAATCCAACCCCGATGCCCAGGATCAAACCGTGCCGCACCAGACGGGGCGGCGGATACATCGGCGGCGGATACGGCGCCGCCTGCCCGTAGCCATAGCCGGGCGGGTAGTACGGTTGCGGTTGACCATAGCCGGGCGGGGGCTGATACCCCGGCGGCGGCGAATACCCGGGCGGCGGCGCTTGATATCCGGGCGGCGGCGCTTGATATCCGGGCGGCGGCCCCTGCTCCGCGGGCGGGCCTTGGTAACCGGGCGGTGGCTGTTGCGGGTTCTGAGTCTGGGCCTGCGCCGGCGACGCAAGACCACAAAGGCCGATCAAGGCTATGCCGGTGGACAACTGCAGGATAGACCAAGGTCTCATGTTCTATCTCCTCTGGTTACGGCCGATAGGACGAGCCGTCGCCCCCATTCATTTAAGGTCCATGTGGGTCATTCGCAACTTATGCATCCCAGATCGTGGGCCAGGTCACGGCAATTCGGTGCCAACCCGCGCCGATCCGGGCCCATTCACCTCATGCTAGACACACGAAGATGCCATTCCATCAGGTCGACTTTCGGCTTCGGCCTCATCAGCGTGGGTTTCACCTCATCACCGGCGAGGTTCTGGCCGCCTTGCCGCAGCTTCGCCAGATCCGCACCGGCGTCTTGCACCTGTTCGTCCAGCACACGTCGGCATCGCTGACCATCAACGAAAATGCCGATCCCGACGTGCGCGCCGATATGGAGCGCTGGTTCGATCGCGCCGTCCCCGACGGCGCCCGCGAATTCGTCCACACCGCCGAAGGCGACGACGACATGCCGGCCCATCTCAAGGCATCGCTGCTGGGATCGTCGGTCACCGTTCCGGTGCGCGACGGCCGATTGGCCCTGGGGACGTGGCAGGGAATCTACCTGGGCGAACACCGAGACAACGGCGGTCCTCGCTCGCTGGTGGCGACGAGCTGGGGCGATGGTGAGGGACGCGTAGAGCGTAGGCCGGCTTTGCCGGCCGGAGCTCACCGCGGGAGGTTCGGAACCCGTCTGAGGGTTCCGAGCTAGGGGACGACTAGTTCTCGGGCGCGTCGCAGATCAGCCAGTTGACGATGGTCATCAGCTGGTCGTTGGTGGCCTGGGGACCGTCGACGGGCGGCATCAGGCAGTTGTAGATCTGGTTGAGGATCGTGCCCCGGCGCAAATAGATCTGTGGATAGTTGTCCAGCGGGGTGGCTCCCATCTGTTTGCCCGGGGTGTGACAGGTGGCGCAGATCGAAGCGAAGATCGGCGCCACGTCGTGGGCGAAGCTGGGAGGCGCGGCTGGGTCGGGGCACGCCGGCGGCAACGTCACCGAGCAGCTGGGCGGCGGGTCGCTGCCGTGGCCGCCGCATCCAAGCACCGAAAGAAAAAAAACCAGGCTCAGCGCCGGGGCCAAAGCGCGCCGCATTCGTCGGTCAGTCTGACACATCAGGGACATTCCGGGTCATAATCGCCGGTAGATTCATGCCGCGCGCTGGTTTTTCCCTCGCCGCCACGGCGGTCCTGGTTGCACTGCTTGGGCTCGGGTGTAGTGGCGGTTCGTCCGGGTCGCCCTCCACCTTCATGACGCAGGAGCAGCTGCGCGATCCGCAGGCCTGCCAGTCCTGTCACCCCGATCACCTCAAGGAATGGTCGGGCAGCATGCACGCGTACGCGTCGGACGATCCGGTGTTCCAGGCCATGAACAAACGGGCCCAGCGCGAGACCAACGGCGCGCTCGGTGATTTCTGCGTGCGCTGTCACGCGCCGATGGCCGTGCGCGACGGCCTGACCACCGACGGTCTCAACCTGGCCCAGCTTGCCGGCCCCGCCAAAGGGGTGACCTGCTATTTCTGTCATTCCGCGCAGTCGGTCGAGGGCACGCACAACAACCCGCTGACGCTGGCCACCGACGGGACGATGTTCGGCCCCTTCGCCGATCCTTCGCCCAGCGCCCCTCATCGATCGGCGTACGGCACGCTGCTGGATCCCAGCCTGGCCGATTCGGCCGCCGCCTGCGGCAGCTGCCACGACATCGTCAACACGCAAGGCGCCCACGTCGAGCGCACGTTTCAAGAATGGCAGGACTCACGCTTTTCGATACCGCAGGGCGGGCTCACCTGCGGCCAGTCGTGCCACATGGATGGCCGCGATGGGCCGGCGTCCACCACCACCAGCAGCCGGATTCGCCGCTTGCACAGCCATACGCTGGCTGGCGTGGACGTCGCGCTCAGCGATTTTCCAGAAGCAGGCCCGCAGCGCGCCGCCGTGCAGGACCTGCTGAACACTTCGCTGCAAGCGACGCTGTGTCTGGATCCGCTGCGCAAGCAGATTCAGTTGAGCCTGGACAACGTCGGCGGCGGTCACGGCTTCCCCAGCGGCGCCACGCCCGATCGCCGCGCCTGGGTGGAACTGACCGCCTACGCCCAGGACGCCGTCATCTATCAATCGGGTCACGTCGCCGCCGACCAGACCGTCGAGACGCTGACCGATCCTGATCTGTGGCTGATCCGGGATTGCATCTACGACGGCGAGAAAAAGGAGACGCCTCTTTTCTGGCAGGCCGCTTCGGTCATCAGCAACCAGCTGCCAGCGGCGGTGGTGAACAACGTCAGCGACCCGGCGTCATTCAACAAGAGTCACTACGAGAAGACGTACCCTTCGGACGCCACCAAAGGGCTCGATCAACTTCCCG
>JAXDMH010000831.1:0-3870 GCA_034666225.1 Myxococcales bacterium | reverse complement strand
GCCCAGACGGACAGCGCCACGTCACCACCGTGCTCGGTGAACTTGAGCGCGTTGCCGAGGAGATTCGCGAGCACTTGCAGGATCCGCTCGTGATCGCATTTCACCATGATCACACCCGGCGACAGGGTCGTGGTCAGGTTTATCCCCTGGGCGACAAAGGCCTGCTGGAACGCCTCTGCTGCGTCCTTCACCAGATGGGTGGCATCAACAGGTCGCAGCGTGACGTGCAGCTTGCCTGCCTCGAGGCTCACGACGTCTAGGAGATCGCCCACGAGGCGGTTCATTCGCGCGGTGAAGCGCTGAATACGTTCCGCATGCCTCAACGTGAGCGCGCCGTGATCGCCCACGGCGGTCGAGTTCTTGGCGAGCAACGCTGCGCTCAATGCGATGCCGCCCAGCATGTTTCGCAGATCGTGGCTCACCATCCCGAGGAAATCGTCTCGTGTCGCGACCACCTCGTCCGCGCGCGTACGCTCCGCCATGAGCCCTTCGTCGGTGGCCTGGCGTTCGAGGTGAAGGAGATTGGCGAGGGCGCTCTGGTGTTCCTCGCGTTCTATTGAAAGCCGCTCGGCGGCAACGGCTCCCTCGTCAGCGATCGTTCTGTCCTCGGCGGCGCGCGTCGCTTGTACTTCACGGCGCAGCTTGGCGGGCGCGCCAGCGTCGGTCATGTCGCGATCGGCCAGGTCGCGCGCGGCGCGGAGGGTCGCCTTGGCGCGGTTGCTGGCAACTTCGACGATGCGGTCCTGATCCTTGTCGACCACTGCTGCTGTGTGGGCCAGTTCGGCATCCGTCTGGTTTCGTTCCGCCAGGAGGCTGGCATCCGTATCGTCTCGCTCTTTACGGACACTGGTCTCGGGGTCAGGGATAGTCATGGTGCGGTCTGGGTTGGGACGGCTGTGGCGGGCGCCCTCGGCAGGTCCACGGTGAACACGCACCCCACACCGGGCAGGTCGCGGACGTGAATCTCGCCGCCGCTGGCCTGCACACCCTTGAGGCAGATCGAGAGCCCCAGGCCCAACCCGCTTCGATCGGCGCCCCGCTGCTCGAACGGCCGAAAAAGGTCGGCGGATTTACCAGGAGGCAACCCACCGCATTCGTCCTCCACATCGATCAGGACGCGCTCGCTGGTGGTGTGGGCGCGGACCTTGATGTGGCCGTGCGGGCGGGTGAATTTGAAGGCGTTCTGCACCAGGTTGGCGACGACGGAGGCAAGGATCTGGTGGTCGCCCTTGACGGCCGCCTCGTAAGGGCCGGCGTCAACGGTGAGCTGGACGTCGCGGTCCTTCGCCTCGATCATCGCGACAATCTCGATCTCTTCCATCAATTCGGCGACGCGAACGCGCGCGGCAGACGACGTTCCGGAGCCCAGGCGAACCTCCGCCAGCGTGCGATCGATCATGACCCGCATCCGCCCCAGGCTGCGCCCAAGTACAGCGCCGGTGCTCCCTTGAACGCCCACGTTGCCTCTGCTCAGCGCATCGAACGATAGCATCGCGCCCGACAGCAGATTGCGCATCTCATGCGCCAAGAAGCCGAGGTGCTCGACGCCGGCATCGCCGAACGCTCGGTCACGCTGGTGCTGGTATTCGGTCACGGCCTGCGCGATGGCGTCGTCCAGGCAACGGTTGAAGATTTGGAACTCGTCGGCGGTGATCGCCACATTACATTCGTCGGCCAGCTCGGTGACGCTCTGGCAGATACTTCCATAGTCGTGGACCACCTGACCCACGGTCAGCCCCAGCCGCAACAGCTGTCCGCCATGCTGGGTCGCGCTCTCGAAGACCTTGCGCCGGCCAGGCCCGCGGTCGTCCTTTTTTGTGCTCAGGATCGCGACCAGCTGGTCAAAGAACAGCGGCAGTCCCTCCACCAGTTCGGAATTCGTCGGGGTCGGGGCGGCGCGCTTGCTGAGCTTCGCGCGCGAACGGCCCAGAATCTCTGCGCGGTTAGCGGTGAGGAACTCATGGAGCATAGGATTTCTTATTCGCTCCCGATAAGGGTGCTTCATTCAAATAGTCATGTCCCGGCCAGGCGCAAGCGGCGTCCGGCGAATCGTGACGCACCACTTCGCAGTGCGGCGGCGAAGGCGGTCAGCGCGAGCCGAAGGCGGTCAACGAAGGGACAGCGGCGTCAGGTTGGCGTCGGCGTCGAAGGCCATCTCGTGCGCCTCGCCGGTGATCTCGAGATTCGGGAGCGACTGGCCGCCCGCGGTCGGCAGACAGGCCGGCGACACCTGCATCGTTCCCAGCGACAGCGTGTCGGCGATGCGGACCAGTCGGACCTGGTCCGGCTCGCGGACGGGCAGGGTGGCCATGGCGCGGGTCAGCACCTCGCGGTCGCTGTCAAAGTAGATGGGGATCTTGGCCGCGCGGAAGGCCAGCGACGTGAGGGCGTTCATGTACGTCGCATCTCGATCCATGTCCCTGACCAGGCGCGCGGTGGTGAAGTCGGCCAGGCCCACGCCGATGGCGTTGCCGTGCGTCTCGGCGGTCAGCGCGCGCACGAAGAGGCGATGCACCGTTGGCAGGCCGGGCGGTTGCGGCTCGCCTGGTCCCGCCGAGCCGCGTCCGATGACGTTCGGGTCCATTCCCACGCCGCTGATGTTCTTGCCGATGGAATCGACGATCAGCAGGTCGATCTCGGGAAACGGCAGGCGCGGCATGTACGACCAGGCTTCCTGCAACAGCGCCGGCTCGCGCTCCATCAATTCGTCGGCGCGCAGGACCTCCACCTTGGTCAGGGCGTGCCGTTGATCTTCCAGCAGCGCCACGCCGCCCAGGAACTTCGCGGCGCGCAGCTTGGCGCGCAGCACGGTCTCGACGACGCGTGGAAAGCCCAGGCGATCGGCGGCGCTGTGAAAGGCGGCCGCTCCCTCACGCTTGCCCAGACCGACGGCGATCATCTTGACGACGCCGCTTTCGACCGGCCCGCGAAAACGCGTGTGTGGTTTGATGCGGCTGATGACGATGATGCCATCCGCGCGTGCCGCCTCGGTGCTGAGGTGAACGGGAACGCCGTCGTCGGTGGTGCCCACCTCCAGCACGTCCATCGACGCGCGGACGGGGACGCCCAGCGCCTGTTCGGTGATGCCGTACTCGGCCAGCAGGCTGGCTTGTCCCTCGGCCGTGGCGCCGCCGTGGCTGCCCATGGCGGGGACAATGAACGGCTGGCCGCCGGCGGCACGCACCCGATCGATCACAGCGCGCACGACCTCCTCGATGCGCGAGATCCCGCGGCTGCCAACCGCCAAGGCGATCCGGGCGCCGGGCGCGATCGAAAACGACCACTGCCGGGCCAGCGCAGCCTCGATATCAACCGGCCGGGAGGGCGGAAAGCGCTGCCGCACGCTCAACACGCTGGGAAACATGTTGCCCCAAAGGCTACTCCGATCCGCGACCGATCTCTATCGTGGATGGTCGCGTTCGGAGGATGGGGAAACTAATGAGGCGGGTCGCTGGCGACGTGAGGCGAGGGCAAGGCCACCGTGACCGAACCCGGCGCCAGATCCACCTGCGGGTCTTTGGGATAGGGCGCGGTGAACAAGAAGCGCAAGTGGATCCCGCCTCCGCGCAGCGGGTTGATCCAGACCTCGCGAAAACCGCGCACGGCCGTTCGATACCGTCCCAGAGGCGCCAGCGCCCGGGCGTGGGGTAGGTTGACGGCCAGGCCGGGCGGCGAGACCAGTGCGTAGTGGCGTTCATTCTGCAACGAGCCGCGAATGTTGATGGTGGCCCGCTGACGATCGGGCAATGCTTCGAAGCGCGGCCTCTCGGTCGCGCCTTCCGTGGGGACCGGGACGATCTCGGGGCGCGCGGCAACCGCTCTGCCGCCGGCCGGCGTGGGGGCTGTCGGCGCGCCGGTCGCCGCGGTCGA
>JAXDMH010000830.1:0-8288 GCA_034666225.1 Myxococcales bacterium | reverse complement strand
GCTGGCGTCGCGCCCTTGCAGCACCACCAGCAGCGCGTGCTGGCCGGCGTAGGTCAGCAGGTTCTCCAGCTCGGAAAACTCCTGGCCCAGCTTGTCCAGCTCGGCCAGCCCCTCTTCTTTCTCGACGCCGGCGGTGTCGGCGGCATCGATCCGTTTGATCGAGACGTGCCTGGAACCATCGATGGGCACTGCATAGATGTCGCGATTCATGCCGCCGGCGACGATAGCATGTGGCCGCGCGCGCCCCGCCGTCAGCGCGGCAGCTCGCGCACGACGTCGATCGGCTTCTTGTCCAGGCGCAGCCCCTGGAACGACGGGTGGCGCATGATCCCCTCGTCGGTCCACTCGCTGAAGGCCACCTCGCAGACCAGCCGCGGCGCCGCCCAGTGGACGCCCCTCACGGCGGCGGGGCCAAGGGCCGCGTTCGCCACGAACGGCGATTGCCGCTGTTCCAGCGCGTTCAGTTGCCGTCGTAGATCCAGGGCCAACCGCTCGGTGAAACCGGTTCCCACCCGTCCCGCATAGACCAGTTGCTTGCCTTCGTAATAGCCGACCAGCAGCGCGCCGATCCCTTGTCGCGAGCCCTCAGGATCGGTGAAGCCTCCGATCACCAGCTCCTGGCGCTTGATGCATTTGATCTTCAGCCAGCCGGCGTTTCGACCCGGCGTGTAGGGTTGATCCCCTCGTTTTGAGACAACGCCTTCCATCCCCATGCGACAGGCAGCGCTCAAGAAGGCCGCGCCGTCGCCGACCACGTGGTCAGAGAACCGAATCACGCCGTTTTTTTTCTCGCCGCGCAGGAGCTCTTTCAGCAGGGCCTTCCGCTCCAGCAACGGTTGCCGGCCGATGTCGCGGCCGTTCCAGAACAGGAGATCAAACACGAAGTAACAGAGCGATGCCGCCCCCTCGCCGCGGAAGGAATTCTGCAGCGCCTGGAAACTGGTGAGGCCGCTCGGCAGCAGCGCCGCCACCTCGCCGTCCAGCAGCACCTGCTCGACCGGCAGGCGCCGGACGGCGTCGCGCACCGACGGAAACTTGTCCGTCCAGTCGTGATCGCTGCGGCTGATCAGGAGCACCGTCTTTCCGTCGAAGCGACAGCCGATGCGATAACCGTCCAGCTTTTGCTCGTGCAGCCACTCGTCGCCCTGGGGCGGCGCCTTCACCAGCGTCGCCAGCTGCGGATTGAAGTTCGGCATCGTCGAACCGGGCTTTCGTGATGAGCGACGCGGGGAGGCCATGTCTGCGAACACAATCTTACGGCTGCCCGCCGTCGACGGGCGCCTCAATCGCGTTCTTGGCCAATCTGTCGTCGGGCGCGTTATGGTGATGGTCCGTGCGACCCTCCCTTGGCTCTGTCATCGCAGGCATCGCTCTCGTCACGTTCCTGTCCGCCGCCTCCAGCCGCGCCGGCGCCGCGCCGGTGGCGGATCCTCCGACGGTCGCGGCGCCGCAGACGCCAGATCCACAGGCGGCCGCGCGCGAAGCGATCTTCGACGTGGCGTTCAAGGCGCTGGTGGCCGGCGATCTCGATCAGGCCGAACGCGCTTTTATCGCGGCGGCTGTGCTGCCAGGGGAACCAGCGGCGCGGGCCGTGGCGGCGTCGTTCGCCGCCCGCGTTCGCGCTTTGCGTGCCACGCGCGCGGCGGCAGCGCCACCGCCACCGACGGCCGGCGCCGGCGGATCTGCATCACCACCAGTTGCCGCTCCGGCGATCAGGGCCACCGACAACGCCGGGCACGTCCCTTTTCTCCTCACCGCCACCGTGCTGGGCCTGGCCCTCGATGGCTGGGCGCTGCCGGGCGTGCTGGGGATTCACGCCAGCGACAGCCCGCGCACGTTCGTCGGTCTTTACATGGTGGCCGGGGCCAGCAGCTTCGTGCTGCCGTTTCTCGCCACGCGCGGCGACGCCATCTCGGCGGGGCAAGCCAACGGGGCCTTCTATGGCGGCACGCGCGGCGCGCTCTTCGGACTGCTGGCTGCGAAGGTCATCGCCGGCGACGTCAGCACGGATCATCAGTACGGTGTTTTTGCCGGAAGCCTGCTAGCCGGCAGTGTCCTGGGCCTGACGGCGGGAACGCTGCTGGGTGATCGCCTGCAGATCTCACCCGGCCAGGCGCACACCACGGGTGTCGTCAGTGATTTTGGTCTGGGCCTGGGTTTCGGATTCGCCTTTCTGCTGGGCTTCGACGAATCAGACAAGACCGCGGATCAAAGGGCCCGCCGCATCGGCGGCAGCGCTCTGGTCGGCGCGGCCGGGGGAATCTTCGGCGGCTATCGTCTGGCCCGCGCCCGCGACAATAGCTGGGGCGACGCCGAGGTCATGCGCGCGACCGGTCTGGTCGGTGTCCTGGCCGGCGCCACCGTGGCCGACGGATTCAGCACCAGCCGTCGACCGACCGCGGCCATCGTGATGACGGGCGGCGTGGTGGGCGCGTTCCTGGGCGACCGTCTGATCGTGGGCACCGATTTTTCCGTCGGACAATCGATCATCGTCGACCTGGCCACCGTGGCCGGTGGGTTGGCCGGGGCCGGTCTTCTGTATCTGTTTTCCCCCCAGGACTGGTCAGAGCGCCCCTTCCTGGTGGCGGCCACGGTCGGCGCAGCCGCCGGCCTGGGCGTCAGCTACTGGGCGTTCAAGGATCGATCCAGCGACCGAGCGGCCGGGTCCTCGTCGCCCGACGTGGCGGGCCTTCATTACAGCCTGCTGCCCATGCTGGGCCCCAGCGGATTGCACGGGGTCACGCTGGGGGCGGCTTTCTGATTGGGACGCCGCCGGTAAACCGATGTAGTATTTGTTTCTTCTTCTCGCCGAGCGCCTGGAGGTGTCATGCGCGCGCGTTTCGCTCTTTCGATACTTGCGGCGTGGTTGGTGGGAGCCTGCAGTCCTTCGTCGTCGCCCCAAACGTCAGGACCGATAGACGCCGCCATGACCGGCTCGGGCGGCGCGCCGTCCGCAACCGGTGGCAGCCCGTCCATCGACAGCGGCAGCGCCGGCGGTCAGGGCGGCGATCAGCCAGGCCCGGATCTGAGTCCGACGCCAACGCCGGAAGTGAATCCACCTGTCGATGGGCCGCCCGCCGTGAACGACGACGCGGGCGCGCCCCGCGACGCGGCCGCCCCGTCGTCCACCCGCGTGCTGATCTACACGCGCACCACCGGGCAACGTCACGATTCGATCCCGGTCGCCGCCGACTACATCGGTCGCGCCGCCAAGCTGGCCGGCCTTTCACCCGAGACCAGCGAAGACACCGCCAAGTTCACCACCGCCGGACTGGCTCCTTACGGCGCGATCATCTTGCTGGCCACCACCGGCGAGCCCTTCGGTCCCGGCACCGTCGGAATCGACGCGCTGGCCGCCTATGTGAAAGGCGGCGGGGCACTGGTCGGGATCGAGAACGCGACCCACGCCTACGACACGTCCGACACCTACGTCAACATTCTGGGCGCCGACTTCGCCGGTCACACCGGCGACTTCACCACTGCCACGTGCACCAAGGAGGGGAATCACCCTTCGGTGGCCATGCTCCCGGCCAGCTTCAACACGCTGGACGAGTTCTACGACTTCACCAAGTTCCGCATGGACAACCAGGTGGTGCTTCGTTGCGCGGCCAACCACCGTCCGATCTCGTGGTATCGCGAGGAGGGCGCCGGGCGAATTTTTTACACCGCGCTTGGGCACGCCAACGAGAGCTGGACCAAGCCCCCGCTCGTCGACCAACACGTGCTGCCCGGCCTGCTGTGGACCATGCGGATCACCCGCTGAAGTCGAGCCGGCAAGACACCCAAAACCCGATCGGTCTGCCGCAATCCGACGTCGTCAAATGTGGGTTTGTTTGTGGTTGACCACTTGGTCCAGCCACTGTACGTTGCGGGAAGTATGCCTCTCCACGTATTGGGAGCGCGTCGACTTGCAAATTGATCGATCTCTGCGCTGGTTGAACACGAGGTTACACAGGGATGAGCGGACAGCGGCGCGTCATCGCCGCTAAGGTGGGGGCTAGAAGGCATTTTTCGACTGACTAACGACGGCACCCGGGAGAAGTCGCGATGAAAAATAAATGGCTACCGTCAAGCGCTGGCTTCGCCGCTTTGTTGGCGATAGGTGTGGGTTGCACCGGCGACATCGGCCCGAACGCGGGTGGGCCGCCCGGATCGATGCCGACGCCCCCGGGTGGGGGAGGCGCTGGCGGCACCACCGTCGATCCCATGAATATTGGAGATCCGGCCGCTGGTCAGTTGCGCCGGTTGAATGCCGCGCAGTTCGGCCGTTCGCTGCAAGATCTGTTGCACGGTTCAGCGGCCACGCCTGCCGTGGTCGAGGATTTTCCCGCCAACTCGGGACTGAAGGCCATCGGCGCATCTACCAACTCGGTCACCCAGCTTGGCGTCGAGCAGTACGAGACGGCGATCAATGCGGCGGTGGACGCGGCGTTCGCCGATCCGGCGCGACGCATGGCCATCGTCGGCTGTGCGCCGGCCGCCTGGGATGATGCCTGCGCTCAGATGTTCCTGCAGAACTTCGGTACGTCTGCGTGGCGGCGGCCTCTGGCCGCGGACGAGCTGGCTCGCTACATGAAACTGGGTCAGGACGAAACGGCAGCCGGTGCGACGTTCGCCGACGCCACCAAGGCCATGGCCTCGGCCCTGCTGCAATCACCGAATTTTCTCTACCGCGTCGAGCTGGGCAGCGCCCCGCTGGCCGGCAAGAATTTTTCTCACTACACCGGCTACGAGACAGCGACGCGTCTGTCGTTTCTGTTCTGGAGCACGACGCCCGATACGCAGCTATTGTCGGCCGCCAAGAGTGGCTCGCTGGACGCGCCCGCCGGCATCGCCAAGGAGGCGCAGCGCCTGCTCAGCTCGCCGCGCGCCGTGGACGGCCTGGACGAGCTGATCGACGACGTGATGGGCCTGGACGCCGTGTTCCTGATGGCCAAGGACCCCAAGGTCTATCCCCAGCTGACGCCCACGCTTCGTCAGGCCATGCGCACCGAGGTGCTCAAGATGTTTGAAGACGTCGCCCTCACCCGCGACGGCGACATGATGGAGGTCTTCGACACCAACAAGACCTTCGTCAACCAGGAGCTGGGCAAGCTGTACGGCATCACGGCGACGGGCACCGATTTCACGGCGGTGCAGCACGCGGCGGAGCAGCCGCGCGCCGGTCTGCTGACCACGGCCGCCATCCTCACCGTGCAGGACAAGGTTTATCAGACCTCGCCCACCCGTCGCGGCGCCTTCGTGCGGCGCGTGCTGACCTGCGATCACATTCCCGATCCACCGGCGGGCGTGAACACCAACATCGATCCGCCGGCCGGGGGCGCGCCCATCAGCCGCAAGCAACTGCTCAGCTCGCACGTCAAGGACGCCTCCTGCGCGGTCTGCCACACGATGATGGATCCCGTAGGGTTGGCCTTCGAGAACTTCGATGGCATGTCGGTGTATCGCACCAAGGACGAAAACGGCTTGGCCATCGATCCCAGCGGCATGATGGACGGCAAGTCATTCGCAGGCGCCCGCGAACTGGGAACTCTCCTTCGCCAGAGCACCAAGGCCCGCGACTGCCTGACCCGCAACGTCTACCGGTTCGCCATGGGCCACGTCGAGAACAGCTACGACGACGCCCAGATCAACAAGCTGAGCGCCAGCTTCGCGGCGGGGGGACAGAAATTTAAAACTTTGGTCATGAACATGATCTCCGGCGACGGGTTCATGAACGTCCTGCCGACGAAAAACTAGGAGATCCGCCATGGCATTTTCCATTCCTCGCAAGCCGCTTTCACGTCGCGCAGTCCTCCGCGGGATGGCCGGTGGTGCGCTGGTCACCGTCGGTCTTCCCCGCCTTGGCGCCATGCTGAACACCAACGGCACCGCCTACGCCGCCGGCCAGCCGCTGCCCAAGCGGTTCGGGATCTGGTTCTGGGGTAACGGGATCATTCCTCCCCGCTGGATCCCGACCACGGCCGGGATTGGCACCGCCTGGACACCCAGCGAGCAGATGACGCCGTTCATGTCGGTGAGGAAGAACTTCACGGCGTTGACCGGGTTCGAGGTGAAGTTCGCCGGCGGCGTCGTCCACCACATCGGTCCGGCGGCGGCGCTCAGCGGTTCGGCGCACAGCGCGGGCGCGTTGAATTACACGGCGCCCACCATCGACCACGTCATTTCGAAGTTGATCGCCGGCTCCACGCCGTTTCCGACGTTGCAGGTGGGCGTCAGCCGCGCCACCGCCAACGGTCAGGGCGACACCGTGAACTATGCGTCGTCGTCGGGACCAAACGCGCCGGTGCTGCCCGAGTACGATGCCACGGCGGTCTTCAAGCGGCTGTTCGGCAAACCGGCGGACGGCGCCGGACCGTCGGCGAAATCGCTCGCCACCCGCAAGCGCGTGCTGGACACCGTCAGCGCAGACGCCACGGCCCTGCGGGCCAAGCTGGGCGCTGATGACAAGCGCCGTCTGGATCAGCACTTCGACAGCATTCAGCTTCTGGAAAAGCGCATCGCCACCATGGGAGGCGCGACCACCTGCGGTCCCAGCGCGGACTCCGTGGCCAAGTACCCCCCTGTTGTCGCGGACAACAACGGCCTGGTGGCGCCCGAGCAGAACAGCGCGATGGTCGAGTTGGTCACCTACGCGCTCTCGTGCGATATCAACCGTGTCTTCCTGTTCCAGCACGGCCGACCGGCAGCCCACTACAACATGGGCGTCCTGGGCATCACCAAGGACATCCATGACGACATCAGCCACATGGAGGCGGGCGACCAGCCGATCTTGAACTCGGCCATGATGTACTGGTTCAACCAGGGCCGCGTGCTGATGGAGACCCTGCAGAACACGCCGGACGGCGCCGGCAACCTGCTGGAGAACTCGCTGATCTACTGCACCTCCGACCTGTCGTTCGGTCGTACCCACTCGACGGACGAGTTCCCGACGCTGCTGATCGGGCGTCTGGGCGGCTTGCTGAAGGGCGACCAGCACGTGCGCGTCAACAAGGACAACATCAGCAAGATCCTGTTCACGCTGGTCAACCTCTACGGCGGCAACGTCAGTTCGTTTGGAACTGGCGCTGGCATGGTCACCAGCGGCATCTCCGAAATCCTCGCCTGAGTGATAGGCTCGCCCGATGGCGGCGGACGAATCGGCCATTCCCGGGGGCAAGCTGGAATATGCGGTCCTGGTCGCCCTCTGGGAGCTGGGGACCATGTCCGGGAGGGAGATTCATGACCGCGTCGGCGTGCCGCTGGGTCTGGTCTACACCACGACCGCCAAGGTTCTGGATCGTCTTCAGGTCAAGGGCCTGGTCGCCCGCCATCGGCAGGGGCGTGTCTTCGTGTTCGCCGCCTGTACAGAACGCGAAAAGGTGGATCACGCGCGCGTCGTCCGGACACTGAACGGGCTTTTCGGGCAGCAACCTCGCCCGGCGCTGGCCACGCTGGTGGATGCCGTGGAGGCCATCGATCCCAATTTGCTCGACGATCTGGCGCAGGCGGTGGAAGCCCGCCGAAAGGCGCGCCATGGATCGTGACCTGGCCTTCGGCGCGCTGGCCCTGACCGTCTGCGGGGCGCTGTCCTTGCTGGCCGGGACGCTCCGGTTTTCCACGCTTCGCGATCCCAGCGGGCAAGAGCTAGAGCGGCGCACCTGGCGCCAGCTGTGGTTGCCCCTGGTTCCCGCGGCGCTGTCGCTGGTCCTGTTGATCGGGTGGGCGCTGCAGGAACCGCAACGCACTGACGAGATCGTCAAGCCACTGGCGCTGATGACATCATTGCCGGTGGCCATCATCTGGTTGCGCGCCGTCCTGCGCGCCATCATGGCGCTGCGTCGATCGGATCACGATCTCACCGCGATGGCGGTCGGTCTTTTTCGGCCGCGGATCGTGATCAGCGAAGCGCTACGCCGGGCCATCGACGGCCCCGCCCTGGACGCGGCGCTGGCGCACGAGCAGGCGCACGTTCGCCACCATGATCCCCTGCGGGTCTGGCTGGCCCAGATCGCCACCGACCTGCAATGGCCGGCGCGCGCTGCGGGCGGGCGGATGGATGATTGGGCGTCCGCTCTGGAACTGGCCCGCGACGAGGAAGCGCGGCGGGGCGGCGTTCGGGGCGATGACCTGGCCAGCGCCATCGTTGGCGCCGTTCGCTTGCGGCGTGCCGCCGCCGGTCCGTGCGCGGCGGCATTTCTGACCGGCCAGGAAAGCACGCTGTTGACCCGGATTCATCGCCTGCTGCGTCCGCTGGCTCCCTTGCCGGCGCCCGCGCGGGGTCAGCGTCTCTGGTTCCTGGTGCTGGC
>JAXDMH010000829.1:0-6628 GCA_034666225.1 Myxococcales bacterium | reverse complement strand
ATGAGGACGTCGTAACCTTTGGAGCAGGCCAGGATCCGCGCCCGGATCTCATCGGTGACGTGCGGGATGACCTGCACGGTGCCGCCCAGGTATTCACCGCGGCGCTCCTTCTGGATGACCGAGAGGTAAATCTGCCCCGAGGTGGTGTTGTTCAGCTTGGTCATCCGCTGCGAGATGAACCGCTCGTAGTGGCCAAGGTCCAGGTCGGTCTCGGCGCCGTCGTCGGTGACGAACACCTCGCCGTGCTGCAGCGGGTTCATGGTCCCCGGATCGACGTTCAAATACGGATCCAACTTCTGGATGGTGATCTTGAGACCACGGCCTTCCAGAAGGCTGCCAATCGAAGCGGAAGCCAGCCCTTTGCCCAGCGAGGAGACGACCCCGCCCGTGACAAAAATGAACTTGGTCTGTTTGGTGTTCAAACGCGCAGGCGCGGTCATGGGTTCGGGACTCCTGGTCGCGTCTGCTGTTGACGCCGAGAAGAGGTTGTCTTCAACTCGGGCGCATATTCTTTCGTTCTCCTCCTCGGAAGTCAATGCCCGGAGAAGTCATCCTCATCATCGAAGACGATCAACAGATCGGCGGCCTGGTGGCCGCCGTGCTCTGCGAGGCTGGATACTGTCCACAGCTTGTGCGCGACGTCGATGCGGCGCGCATCGAGGCCGATCGCGGCTTGCGCCCGGCCGCTGTGCTCAGTGATCTGATGGTGGCCGGCTCCGGGGGACCGCAGCAACTATTGAACAAGCTGGGCGCGATTTTCCCGGCGGTGCCGGTGACGTTGATGACCGGCGTGCCGCCCAAACGGCGCGCCGCCATGGGTGTCACGCACGACCACATCATCGAAAAACCGTTCGAGCTGGAGGCGCTGCTCGATTCGATCGCCCGCATGATCCAATCGAGGACCACGTGACCGTTGTTCGCGGCCGCAAGGAACTGGCGGCGTTGCGCCCGACGCTGACGGGCGGCCTGGCGCTGGCCATCGGAAACTTCGACGGCGTTCACCGCGGGCACCAGGCATTGGTGCAGGCGGCGCGCGCCCGGGCCGCCGCGCGCGGGGCGACGACGGCGGTGCTGACGTTCGATCCACACCCGGCGCGGCTGTTCGCGCCGGCGCTGGCACCGCCACTGATCGTGCCCCTGGAGAGGCGCCTGGAATTGCTGGCCCAGGCCGGCGCCCAGCTGGTCGTGGTCGAGCCCTTTGACGCCGCGTTTGCGTCCATCGAGGCGGCGGATTTCGTCGGCCAGGTCTTGCGCCGCGATCTCGACGCGCGCGAGGTGGTGGTTGGTTATGACTTCAGCTTTGGCCGCGACCGGACCGGCGACGCCCGCCTGCTGACAGAGCTGGGCGTCGCGCTGAATCTAGGCGTGACCGTGGTGCCGCGGGTCAGCGTGGGCGGGCTGACCTGCTCGTCGACCAAGGTGCGAGAGTTCGTGCTGGAGGGTCGCGTCGACGGCGCCGCTCTGTTGCTGGGGCGGCCGTTCGAAGTCAGTGGGCGCGTGATTCATGGCGCCGGGCGCGGCCGATCGCTGGGCGTCCCCACGGCCAACATCAGTCTGGAAGGCGAGCTGTTGCCGCAGGTGGGGATCTACGCCGGGCGGGCCACCGTGCTGGCGGGCGCCGGCGCGACCGAGCTGCGCCGGCCCTGCGCCATCAGCGTGGGGACCAATCCTCAGTTCACCGGCAGCGGCACGATCAGCGTGGAAGGACACCTCTTGGATTTCGACGGCGACCTTTATGATCAGCGACTGCGCATCGAGTTTCTGCAGCGCTTGCGCGGCGAGCAACGGTTCGCTTCGGTCGCTGCGCTGATGGCCCAGATCAGCGACGACATCGCCCAAACCCGAAAGATCGTGAGCTGAGCATGTTCGAGACCGAGACCATGGCCGAGCTGTACGTGAAGCAGGGACTCGTCACCAAGGCGCTGGCCATCTATCAGCGGCTGGTCGAGCTGGCCGAAGACGAGATCACGCGAGCCCGGCGTCGGCAGCGCATCGCCGAGCTGGAGCTGATCGGCGCGACGTCGCCTGGCACGAACATCGACGCCGCCGTGCCCGCTGCGGCCGCTGCACCCGCTGCGCCCGCACCACCGGCGGAACCGGAGCCACTGCCGCTGCCCGGCGTGCGCGCTGAATGGGACCGGCGGCACACCACGGTGTTCTGGCGGCTGCCCGCCGACACAGTGGCGCCGGCGCTGGATCTGCTGCTGCTGATGCGCACGCCGGCCGGGATCATCACGGAGAGGCGCACGCTGCCGGTGGCCACGGCCGAAGGTCGAACGGCGCTGGCGGTTCCCGATCTCTATGCGGTGCGGGTGGCCGCCGGCCGCCTGGAAGGACAACGATTCGTCCCCATTGTTCGCGTAGCCAGTGACCCGTAATCGGGCGGCGTGATAGGGTTCGCGCCATCATGTTTACCGGAGTCATGACAGCCATCGTCACCCCGTTTCGCGGCGACGCCGTCGACGAGGAGTCGCTGCGCAAGCTGGTCGACGATCAGATCGCCGGCGGCATCGACGGCATCGTCCCGGTGGGAACCACCGGCGAATCCCCCACCCTGACCTTCGAAGAGCACATCCACGTCATCAAGGTGGTCGTGGAGGCCGTTCGCAAGCGGGTGCCGGTGATCGCGGGAACGGGCTCGAACTCGACCCGCGAGGCGATCGAGCTGTCGCAGGCCGCGCAGAAGGTCGGCGCCGACGGACTGTTGCTGGTGACGCCTTACTACAACAAGCCTGGTCAGGATCACCTTTACCGCCACTTCAAGGCGGTCGTCGACGCGGTTCCGTTGCCGACGGTCGTCTACAACGTCCCCGGGCGCACCGGTTGCGATCTGTTGCCCGACACCATCGCGCGGCTTTGCGATCTACCGGCGGTGGTCGGGGTGAAGGAAGCGACCGGGTCGGCGCTGCGGGCGGCGCAGATTCTGGCCAAGGTGGGCGATCGGATGGCGATTCTGTCGGGCGACGACGCCACCGCCTTCCCGCTTTATGCGCTGGGCGCCAAGGGCTGCATCTCGGTGGTCAGCAACGTGGCCCCGCGCGAGATGAGCGCGATGTGGGACGCCGCCGCGGCCGGCGACTGGAAAAAGGCGCGCGAGCTGCATTACAAGCTGCTGCCGCTGAGCGAAGATCTCTTCGTCGAGCCGAATCCGGTGCCGGTCAAGGCGGCCCTATCGATGATGGGGCGCATTGCCGACGAGCTGCGCCCGCCGCTTTATCCGCTGTCGGCGGCCAACCGCGAAAAGGTGCGGTCGGCCCTGCAGCGCAGCGGGATCCTGCTGTAGGCGCGCCGCCGTGCAAACGCGCATCGGAGTGTTGGGCGCTGACGGCCGCATGGGCCGGGCCATCGTCCGGGCCATCGCCGCCAACCCGCGCGCCCAGCTGGCGGCCGCGGTCGAGCGCGCCGGGTCGGCGTCGCTGGGCCAGGATGCCGGGTTGGTGGCGGGCGTCGGTCCGCGCGGCGTGTTGATCCAGGAAGGGCTGCCCCACAAAGGCGTGGCCCAGGTATGGGTCGATTTTTCCATCCCGGCGGCCAGCCTGGCGGCGGCCCAGACAGCGGCGGCCGGTGGCGTGGCCATGGTGATCGGAACGACCGGTTTCTCGCCAGAGCAGAAGATCGAGCTGACGGCGGCGGCGGCGGAGGTGCCCATCGTCTTTGCCGCGAACACGTCGGTGGGGGTCAACGTGCTGCTGAAGACCGTGGGCGACGTGGCCCGCGCGCTGGGTCCCACCTACGATCTGGAGATCGTCGAGACGCACCACCGCGCCAAGCGGGACGCGCCGTCGGGCACGGCGCTGCGCCTGGCCGAGGCGTTGGCGGAAGCGACGAAGCGCGACCTGGCGGCCACCGCCCGTTATGAACGGCACGGCGAGATCGGCGCCCGCACCGACGCCGAGATCGGAATCCAGACCATCCGCGGCGGCGACGTGGTCGGCGACCACACCGTCTATTTTCTGGGCAACGGCGAGCGCATCGAGATCACCCACCGGGCCACGTCGCGCGACACCTTCGCGCACGGCGCTGTGCGGGCCGCGCTGTGGGTGGAAGGGCGCCCGCCTGGCCTGTACGACTTTCGCGACGTCCTGGGTCTGTGAGGCCGGGCGCGCCCGCCGGCGCACAATTGGGCGTTTGTCGCCGCTGCCCTTAAGATTCCAGCAATGCCCCGTCCTCGCCCCAGTGCCGCCGCCCCCGATTTCAGCCAACTGCCGACGGAGGCGCTGAACCCGAAGTCGCGGCACCTGGACACGATGGAGCCCGAGGACATCGCCCGCCTCATGCTCAGCGAGGAGATCAAGGCGGTGCGTGCGGCCCACGGACGGGCCGATCTGATCGGACGGGCGGCGCGGCTGGTGGCGGGGCGTCTGGCTGCGGGCGGACGGCTGGTGTACGTGGGCGCCGGCACGTCGGGGCGCCTGGGAACGCTGGACGCCGTCGAATGCGTCCCGACGTTCGGGGTGCCGCCGTCGCGCGTGGTGCCGATCATCGCCGGCGGACCGCAAGCGCTGACCCGATCGGTGGAAGGCGCCGAGGACGAAAGCCGCGAGGCCGACCAGCGCCTGCGGCGCGTGGCCGTGGGACCGACCGACGCGGTCTGCTGCATCGCCGCCTCCGGCGTGACGCCGTTCGTGCGGGCGGCGCTGGAGTACGCGCGCTTCCGGCGCGCCGCTTCGATCTTCGTGACCTGCGGCCGTCCGGAGAACGCGGCTGGCCTCGCCGACGTGGTGATCGCCCTCGAGACTGGCCCCGAGGTGATCGCCGGCTCGACGCGCCTCAAGGCCGGGACGGCGACGAAGGTGGTGCTGAACGCCATCTCGACGACGGCGTTCGTGCTGCTGGGCAAGACCTATGGCGGCCTGATGGTCGACGTGCGCCCCACCAACGCCAAGCTGTGGGCGCGGGCCACGCGCATCGTGCGCTCGCTGACCGGCCTCGACGACGAAGCGGCGCTGAAGCTGCTGGAAAAAGCGGGCGGACGGGCCAAGGTGGCGCTGGTCATGCACCACGCCCAGGTCAACGCTGCGCGCGCCAAGGAGCTGCTGATGGAACACAAGGGCTCGCTGCGGGCCATCGTCGGCGACATCGCGATCGACGCCGGCGGAACCGAGGAGGGTTAAGCGCGGTGGTCGCGCCCGCCGATCCGCTGGCGTCGTTGCTGGCCCTGCGCCAGCGCCCGTCGCGGTTGGTGATCGGTCTTCTGTCGGGGACCAGCGCCGACGGCACGGATGCGGCCCTGTGCGAGATCAGCAACGCCGGCGAGGCCACCCGCGTCCGCACGCGCAGCTTCGTCACCACCCCGTTTCCCCGCGTGCTGCGCGAGCGGATCTTTCGCCTGTCGCAGGCCGACGCCGCCGAGCTGTGCGATCTGGACGCGCTTCTGGGGCAGGCCTTTGCCGACGCCGCCCAGGCCGCGTGCGACGCCGCCGGAACGGCGATGACCGACGTCGATCTGATCGGCTCGCACGGGCAGACCGCCGTGCACCACCCGCCTTCGGCCGGGATGATGGGCGCCACGCTGCAGATCGGCGAGCCGGCGGTCATCGCCGAGCGTACCGGTCGTCCGGTGATCAGCGACTTTCGTGTGCGTGACGTGGCGGCGGGTGGCGAAGGCGCGCCGCTGGTGCCGCTGGTCGACCATCTGCTGTTCCGGACGCCCGGCCGGCGACGGGCCCTGCAGAACATCGGCGGCATCGCCAACGTCACGCTGGTGGGTGGGCGGCTGGATGATCTGGTCGCGTTCGACAACGGGCCCGGCAACATGCCGCTGGACGCGGTGGCGCGCGCGGCGTCGGCGGGCGCGGAGAGTTTCGATGTCGACGGTCGGCGCGCGGCGCGCGGGCAGATCGATCAGCCGCTGCTGGACGAGCTGAACCGTCATCCTTACCTGGCGCTGCGCCCGCCCAAATCGACCGGGCGCGAGCTCTTCGGCAAGGACTTTGTCTATCCGCTGCTGGCACGCTTTGAGAATCGGCTGGACGATCTGCTGGCCACACTGACCCGCTTTTCCGCCGAGACCATCGCGCGCAGCTATCGCGAGCTGTGCCCGCAGCTGCCCGACGAGGTTTACGTCTCGGGCGGGGGCGCCCTGAACCTCACGCTGATGCGCCACCTCACCGCACTGCTGGCGCCGATCCCGGTGGCGACATCGGAGGCGCTGGGTGTCGATCCCAAGGCCAAGGAGGCGGTCGCCTTCGCGGTGCTGGCCAACGAGACATTGTTTGGCCACCCCGGTAACGTCCCCTCGGTCACCGGCGCCCGCGGGCCGCGCGTTCTGGGAAAAATCTCCTTCTAGCGCGCGCCGTACAGCGGAAGATCGAGGACGGTCTTCAGCCCAGGGCTGGCGCCCAGGACGGCGGAAATCGCGTTGAGGAGAGTGGCCACCGTGCCGCGATCGCCGTGCGTGCCGCCTTCGATGCGCACGTCCAGAGGCGGATCGCCGTCGATCCAGATCTGATCGTGCGGCGCCGGCGCCGCGACGGACATCTCCAGATCCAGCCGCACCACCTCGCGCCCGCCGCTGATGCCGACGGCGGACTGTCGCAGGCCAGCCACCCGCCCCAGCGCGATACCGGCCCGCGGCGCCTCGGCGGTGGCCACCACCGGATCGATCGCTGCCTTGATCTCGTCCAGA
>JAXDMH010000828.1:0-6673 GCA_034666225.1 Myxococcales bacterium | reverse complement strand
CCGACCACCTTCTCCATGTCGGCGGCGCTGGGCCGCGGTTCACCCTTGGGGGGCATCTCGCCGCGGTTGAGCCGATCGGAGACCTCCTTCCAGCGGGCCGCGTCCTTGCCGCGCGCCAGGTCGGCGTCGATGCCGTCCAGGCGCAGATCCCCTTTCTGCTTCTGCGGACCGTGGCAGGTGGCGCAATGAGCCTTGATGAACGGCGCCACGACCGTGGCGAACGTCTGGCGGTCGGGGCCGTCGCTGGGCGCGGCCGCGTGCTGGGCGGCGGCGTCGTCACTCCGGCCCACGGACAAGGCGATCGCCAGCACGATGACCCCGGTCACCTCGCCCGCGCGCCGCTTGGAAATACATGGCGCCATTACTTCGTTGCAGGGGAATTATATGCTGGCGGGCCGCAATGTCCGGTCGGCGCTGAAAACCGGCCCGCCGGCGCTGCCAACCACGGCCAGGACGCGCCGGCGCCGGGACGATCGCGGCGCGCCGGGTCGCGGCCATCCCGCCGTCAACCCGGGTGCTTGTACTCGATCAGTCCCGAGCGACGGCCGCGGGCGCGGGTCCAGTGGAACTTGAAGATGCCTTGCAGCTCGGGAAACTTCCCCACCGTCAGGAGCGTCCCCGCAACCAGGGCGTCGCGGTTCGATCGGCCGCGCCGCCGTGCTCGGTAGTACTGCCTGGCGCCGGAGAGAGGATAACCGCCCAGCAGGGCCAGGCTTGCTCCGAAAGTGGGCAGCGCGCCGCCGAAGGCCAGCAGCGGCACGCCCAAACCCCAGAAGATGGCGCGGCGGTACTGCGCGACGTTGTGGCGCTCGGGCGGAGCGCCGTGCATGGCGACCCCTTCCGCGTAGGCATGGCCCGATCGCACCTGGCGGCGCCACCATTGACTGATCCGGGTCAGGGCCGCGTCGTGCAGGGTCATCTCGGCGTCCAGTCGCTCGATGATCCATCCGCGCTGGCGCAGCCGCACGCACAGCTCCGGCTCCTCGCCCGCGATCAGGGACGGATCGTAGCCACCGACCTCCTCCAGTGCCCGGAGGCGGATCATGGCGTCGCCGCCGCAGCTTCGCGTGTCGCCGATGGGCGTGTCCCACTCGACGTCGCACAGACGATTGAAGACCGACGTCTCCGGGTGTCGCTCCCGCCGGCGGCCACAGGCGATGGCCAGTTCGGGCCGCTCGTGCAGGCGGACGCGAGCACCCTCCATCCAGCCCGGAACGATCTCGCAGTCGCCGTCGACGAACTGGATCAGCTGGAGGCCGGGCTGCTTCAGCATCAGGTGCCGATAACCCGCGTTGCGCGCCCGGGCGGCGGTGAACGGGATGGAGAGATCCAGCGCGACGACCTCGACGCCCAGCGATCGCGCCATCTCGACGCTGCCGTCAGTGGAGCCGGAGTCGACGTAGGCGATGGCTCCGGGCCGGGCGGCGCGGAGCAACGACAGCAGGCATGCGCGAAGGCGCTCGCCTTCGTTTCGGCCGATGGCCACGCAGCCGAGCTCTTCCGGAAAAGCGTCGGCGGAAATCACCGTCTAATCCTAGGCGGGAACGCCGCCACCGTCGAGCGGTCGACGAGTCGGAGGCGGTCGATTCGACCGGGCCTCTGGTCTAAGTTATGGTGGTCGCATCAGCATGAACTGCCTGCCGATGGGCCGCCCGGACCCTAGATGACCCCCACTCCGTCGCAGCACGATATCTGGGTCGCTTGCAAGGCGGGCGGCGACGACGCCAACCGGTCCTTCAATGAGTGCTGGACGGTGACCTTGCGCGGCCGGCTCAATCCAGAGGCGCTGGAGGCCGCGCTGGGCACGCTGTTCGAACGACACGAAGCGCTCCGGTGCGCCTTCGCGGCCGATGGCGAGTCCCTGGTGGTGGCGCCCGCCCAGGCGGTGCCCCTGACGCGCATCGATCTGTCGTCCGTGGCTGCCCCGACCCAGGAGCTGGAGACGGTGCTGCGCAAGGAGGTCGAGACGCCATTCGATCTCGAGCAGCCGCCGCTTTCCCGCTGGGAGCTGGTCCGGCTGGCCCCCGATGTGCACGTGGTCGCCATCACCGCCCACTACGTCGTCTGCGACGGCTGGTCGGCGGGGGTGCTGGCGCGCGAGCTGGCGGCGCTTTATCGCGCCGGCGCACGCGCCTGGCCGGCGCCGATCTCCGCGGCGGCCGCCGGGCTGGGACCGGCGCCTTCGTTCCGCGCCTATGTCGAGGACCAGCGCGCCCGGACGCTTGACTCCAGCCGGGCCGAGGCATTCTGGGTCGACCGCCTCGCCGGCGAGCTCAAGCCTGTCGAGCTGCCCATCGACCGGCCGCGCCCCGCGCGGCGGACCTATACGGCGGCGCGCCGCACTTTCCCGCTGCAGGCTGCGCTGATGGCGCCGCTCCGTCAGATGTCCGCGCGCACCGGCGGCTCGTTGCTGGCAACCTTCGTGGGCGCCGTCCAGGCCTGGCTGTCCCGGTTGACCGGACAGCGCGATCTGGTGATCGCCGTGCCCGCCGCCGATCAGGCCTCGACAGCCGCCGCCACGCTGGCCGGTCACGCCGCCCACATGTTGCCCATCCGGTGCACGATCGATCCCGGCGCGACCTTCGAAAGCCACCTGGCGTCAGCAGCCGCGTCGCTGCGCCAGGCGCTCGAACACCGTCAGATCGCTTTCGGCCCGCTGCTGCGCCGCCTGCGGCTGCCCTTCGATCCCAGCCGCGCGCCGCTGACCCCGGTGTGCGTCAACCTCGAGCCTGGGCTGGACGCGCTGGATTTCGGGGACCTGGCCGCGGTCCATGGCGCCGTGCCACGCGCGTTCGAGACCTTCGAGCTGTTCATCAATGCCGTCGACCATGGCGACCGCATTGACGTCGAATGGTCATACAACACGGCGCTCTTCGATCCCGACACCATCGCTCGCTGGATGGGCGAGCTCGAGACCATCCTGGGTGACGCCCTCTCCCGCCCGCAGGTGCCCATCAGGGAGCTCGCCGTCTTGACCGCGGCGGAGGTCGCCCACCTGGCCCACCTCAACGACACGCGACGCCCGCTGCCGGGAATCCGGATCCACCAGCAGATCGCCGTCCGGGCGCGCGAACAGCCCGACCGGGAGGCGATCCGTTTTGGCGGGCGCGCACTGTCGTACGGCGCGCTCGAACGGACGGCCAATCAACTGGCGCGGCGACTTCAGCGCGAGGATGTGGCGCCGCGCCAATGCGTGGGCGTGTACCTGAATCGCTCGGAGCGGCTTCCGGCGGCGCTGCTCGCCGTGCTCAAGTGCGGCGCCTCTTACGTGCCGATGGATCCCGGCTATCCGCGCGACCGGCTGGCCATGATGGCGGAGGATGGCGGCGTTCGCGTCGTGATCACGCAGAGCGATCTCCTGTCGGGCCTGCCGTCCGTCGACAAGGCGATCTGCCTGGACACGTTGGCCGCCGAGCTGGAGGCGGAGAGCAGCGAGCCCTTGGATCTCGCCGTTTCGGGCGATGACCGCGCGTACGTCCTGTTCACGTCAGGCTCGACGGGGCGCCCCAAGGGCGTCGAGGTCCCACACCGCGCGCTGGAGAACTTCCTGGCCTCGATGCAGCGCCAGCCCGGCTTCGCGGCCGACGACCGGCTGCTGGCGGTCACGACCATCAGCTTCGACATCGCCGGCCTCGAGCTGTTCCTCCCCCTGGTCACGGGCGGCACCGTCGTGCTGGCCGACAGAGGCCAGGCCGCCGATCCAGAGATCATCGCGCGCCTGCTGGACGACGAACGCATCACCGTCATGCAGGCGACGCCGGCGACGTGGCGGATGTTGATTGACGCGGGCTGGAAGGGCAAGGACGCGCTCCGTGTCCTGTGCGGCGGTGAGGCGCTGAGTCCAGGCCTGGCCGCCGAGCTGACGGCGCGGGCGGGCGCGCTGTGGAACATGTACGGACCGACCGAGACGACGGTCTGGTCCACCGTCAAACGGATCACCGCCGGCGCGCGGATCACCATCGGGCAGCCCATCGACAACACGACGGTGTACGTGCTGGACGACAACCTGGCGTGCGTCCCGCTGTCCAGCACCGGCGAGATCTGGATCGGCGGCGAGGGCGTCGCCCTCGGCTACATGGGACGCCCGGACCTGACGCGAGAGCGGTTCGTCCCCAGCCCGTTCGTCCCTGGAGAACGAATGTACCGCACCGGCGATCTGGGGCGCGTGCTCCCCGACGGCCAGCTCGAATGTCTGGGGCGCGGTGACTCCCAGGTCAAGATCCGCGGCTTCCGGATCGAGCTCGGCGACATCGAGACCGCCATCGAACGCTGCGGCGGCCTGGCCAAGGCCGTGGTCCTGGTCGACGCGCGCGGCGCCGATCCGCAGCTGGTCGCGTACTGGGTGCCCGAGGCGGGGCGCACCATCGACCTGCCGACGCTGAAGGCAGATCTGCAGAAGATGTTGCCGCCGTACATGTTGCCCCAGCACCACGTGCCCCTTGATGGGTGGCCGCTGACACCGGCAGGAAAGATCGATCGGAAAGCGTTGCCGCCGCCGCAGCTCGAGGGCGGAGGCGCCGGGTCAGCGGAGAGATTGCGCGACGATGTCGACGTGGCGATCGCGGAGATCTGGCAAGAGCTGCTCGGCGTCCGGGAGGTCGGCCTTGACGACGACTTTTTCGCCCTGGGGGGTCAGTCGCTGCGGGCGGTGCGTTTCGTGGCCGCGGTCAAGGCCAAGCTGGGTGTTCCGTTCAGCCTGGCCACCCTGTTCGCATCGCCGACGCTGCGAGCGATCGCCGACGTCATCCGCGGCGGGGGCGGACAGCTCGAGCGCGGGATCGTGACGCTGCGGCGCGAGCCCGGCGCGGCCCGCCTTTTCTTCATCTGCGGCGTGCACCTGTACCGCGAAGCAGCCCTGGCCATGGGCGCAGGTGTCGAGAGCTACGGCGTCCTGGTCTCCGCCGACGATCAGCTGGAGGAGGCCCTGCAAAGCAACATCGTCCCCAATCTTGATGTCGCCGTGCTGGCTCGCGAGTACATCGAGGCCATCCGGCGCGTTCAGCCGGGCGGCCCGTACCGTCTGGCCGGCGTCTCGTTCGGTGGCGTGCTGGCCTACGAGGTGGCGCGCCAGCTTCAGGCGGCCGGAGAGTCCGTCGACGTTCTGGGCTTGATCGATCCGGTGCTGCCGACGGCTTTGCACCGCAAGTGGGGCAGCCCGTTCGACCTGCGTCGGCTCCGCACGATCGGCCAACGTTTGGCCAAGGCGCTGGTGCGAACGCGCGCCGGGCGAGGGGCCGTGGCCGCGGCCAACGACACCGCGGCGGCCGGCGCCAAGCTGAACCAGCTGCGCGGGCTGGCCTACGACAGGGCCACCGCCGTCTGGGCCGACGACCCGCAACCCTATGCCGGCGACGCCGTCTTGTTTCGCGCCGCCGACCGCACGGAGTATCCGGGCATGGCCATCGACTCCGATCTGGGGTGGAGACGGCTGGTGCGCGGCCTGCTGGATATTCACGAGCTGCCCGGCGATCACCTGGGCGTCCTCCAGTCCCCCAACGTCGAACACCTGGCGGAGATCCTGGGACGACGCGTTCGCGATGCGGCCCGCGCTGAGACCTCTCCTGGACCAGCGTCTCATGCAGTGGCGTCGCGGCTGAATAGCTAGGACGAGGGGAGACTCTGAGGAGATGACGATGGGCCGTGATGACGGTGGGGGGTTGGCGGGCACCGAGGGTGACCGGGCCGCAATCGTGTTCGGGGCGGTGGTCACCTCTCTCGGCGCCGTCGCCCTGCTCGCCCCGTCGCTGCTGTCCCGCAGGTTCGCTCTGGAAGCCGTCGACCAGGCGTCGATCCTCCTCACGTTGCGCGCCGTCGGTCCCGCCCTCATCGCGATGGGAGCGGCGGCATTCCTCAGCCGCTCGCGCTGGTGGGTGGGCAGCCAGTCGTTCCCCGTGGGGTTCGGGCTCCTGGTCGTGGCGGGGTATCTCAGCCTGACGACCTGCCTGCGCGACTGGATGGTCGACGATGCGGCGATCACCTTCGCCTACAGCAGGAGCCTGGCCCAGGGCCATGGGCTGGTCATTCGACCGGGCCACGTCCCCGAAGAGGGTTACTCGAACACGTCGTGGATGCTGTTCCTGGCGGCTGCGCGCTGGCTGGGGGCGGACATCGCCGTGACAGCAAAGCGCGCGTGCATCGCCTGCGGGGCGCTCGCCACCGTCCTTTGCATCTACGTATGCCACCAGCTGACGGACCGGCGCGCTCGTTTCGCCCTGCTGGCCCTCGGGGCGACCGTGTGCCTGGGCGCGCCCTTCGTGATCTGGTCCGCCTCCGGGCTGGAGCACGCGGCGCAGGCGGCCCTCCTGGCAGCGATCATCGCCGCTCCGCTATGGCCGCGCATCGAGCGGTGGCTCATGGCCGCCGCGCTGGCGGCGCTGGTGCTCACCCGACCCGAGGCGCCGCTGGTGGTGGCGTTCGTCGCGGCTGTGCTCCTGCTGCGCGATCGCTCGTGGCCGGCAATCCGGGCCGCCGTGGCGCGCTACTGGCCGGTGGTGGTGGTTCCCGGCCTGGCCTGGGCCGCGCTGACGGTGTTTCGCCTGGCTTACTTCCACGAGCTGCTCTCGAATCCCTATTACGCAAAAGCGACCGACGCGAACTGGTTCCGCCTCGCCAACTTCGTGGGCGGCGGTTGGTCATACGTGTTCGGTTGGCTGGCCGATGCCCGGACTTGGCT
>JAXDMH010000827.1:0-3928 GCA_034666225.1 Myxococcales bacterium | reverse complement strand
GTTCGACCACCTCCATCTCCACGGTCTTGTCCGAAGAGATCCGGCGCGACGGATGGACCGTCACCAGCATGGCCCAGACCCCGGCGTGCAGGCCCACCGCCACCAGCATGCCGATCAGCTGGGGGCGCGGAGACCGCCTGGGCGGTGAACTGTCAAACCAGGGCGCGCCGCCTGAATCGCGAACCACAGACAAGCGTTACTTCCCGCTGGTGGCCGCACCCGGATCGACGTTGATGGCAAAACGGCGGACGCCCGCGCGCTTGACCAGATCGATCACGTGAACGACGTCGCCGTGAGGAACGATCCTGTCGGCGGCTATCACCGCTTGCAGATCGGGCGTCTTGGGCAGGGATTCAGCGATGAACTTGTTGACCAGGCCGTCGCTGGATCGCTCGCCGTTCAGAAACAGGCCGCCGTCCTTCATCAGGGTCAGCGACAGCGTGGTCTTGGTCTGATCGCTGCCCGACGCCGCCTTGGGCAGGTCCACCTTGATGGCCGGGCTGACGATGTACGACGCCGTGACCATGAAGATGATCAGCAGGACCAGCGTGATGTCGACAAGAGGCGTGACGTTGATGTCGACGATCATCCGTCCCGGCTCGTCATCACCACCGAACGGGCTGCTGGTCGCCAAGCGGTCCGCTCCTATTGTCCTGCGGCGACTGGCGCAGGCGACGCCGGCAAAGGGGACGGCGTCGACTGCGCGGTGGCCGACAAGATCAGGTGGGCCATGGCGTCCACGCGCCCCAGCGACTGCCGGATCTTCCCCTGAAAGAAATTGAAGGCGATGACGGCCGGGATGGCCACCATCAAGCCGACCGCGGTGGCGACCAGCGCCTCGGAGATCCCCGACATGACCGCCGCCGCGCCGCCGCCCTGGTTGTGCGACAGATCGGCGAAGGCCTTGATGATGCCCAGCACCGTCCCGAACAGCCCGATGAAAGGCGCGTTGTTGCCCAGCGTCCCCAGCACGCCCAGGTTCTTTTCCATCTCCAGGCGCACCCGCGATTTGGTGGCTGCCATCGCCTCGCTGATCGCCTCGGTGCCGCGCCCCACCTGTTCCAGCCCGGCCACGCCGACCCGTGCCTCCGGTCCACGCAGGCCGGACAGCACCAGGCGCGCCCCGGCCACGTCGCCCACCTTCAGGAATTGCGTCAGCTGCTTGGCCAGCGCATCAAAGTTCATCCCGCGCGCCGACAGAAAGATGGCCCGTTCCACCATCACCGCCACCGACAACACGGACAGCCCGATGAGAAGCCACAGCACCCATTCGGACCCGAGCAGCGTGAAGCTCAGGATTCGTTCGGTCAGACGCATGCGAGGCGTCGAAACTTAGCACAGATCATCCAGTGTCCTTTGGGGTGTCCCCTGGGGGCTCCCCATCGTCGGCGTCGGTCGTTTCGCCCTGCGGCGGCGCGCTTTCCAGAAGCGCAGCTACGACGACCGTCGCATAGCCACCGGCGGGCAATTCAAAGCGCAGGCGCAGCGCCATCTGCTCGGGCCCCGGCGGCGGATCGTCGGCCAGCGGCGGTTCGCCCAGCGTGACGCGAATGATCACCGGGCGGCGCGTGCCGGGCAGATCGCGACCGGCGCGCGCGAATTCATCGCGGGTGGCCCCGATGTCGGCCAGGGCCTGATCTTCCAGGGCCCGCGCCTCCGTCCCTTCCGGCGGCTCCATGACCCGCCCCCCCGGCATCGGTCCGGTGGGGATGACGGCGCCCGCGTCGACGCGCGCCTGATCGACGCCCGGCTCTGTCGAGACGAACTGCCCGCCGCTGTCGGTCTTTTGCAAGACATCGCCCGCCCGCACGCACAGCAGGGGGCCGCTGGCCGCGCGCAAGGTGAGGTACCGGTTGAAGACCGCCGATTGCGCCGCCGACAGCAGCAGCTTGCGTTTGCGGTGGTCGCGCTCGCGGCGCTGCCCGCGCAACAGGGCCAGCCCCGCCGCCGCATTGTCACCGGCCGCGCCGAATCGCTGCGCCCCGAAGATGTTGGGCAGTCCCACGCTGGCCGCGCGCTGCAGCCGCTCAGCGATCGCCTCGCGTTGTCCGGCCTGCGCCGGCCCGGTCAGCACCACCTCGAAACGGTTGCCGCGCAGGTGGCCTACGCGCAGCTTGTTTCCATGTCGCTGGGCCGCCAGCACCCGCAGGTCGGGGCCGTCGATGAGGCGGGCGTGCTCCGGATCGACACGCGGCACGCTCAGCCATTGTCGCGTGGTGGCGTGGCGATCCTTCTGACCGGCGTACCCGATGTCGCGCCCGTCGATGCGCAGCGCGCCCGCCAGGCGCTGGATCGCCTCCATGGTGGTAAGGCCGCGCTTTTCGATCCACAGGTACGTGTGCTCGCCCTCGCCGGACGGCTCGTAGACAGGGATCTCCTCGACCTGGAAATGATCGATCGAGGGGACGAACGCCAGCATGAGGGATTAACCGCGGCCGGTCATCGCCGCGCGGGCGTGGGCGTCTCAGCCGACATCTCGTCAGAGTCCACGGTCCCATCGACGCGTGCCTTGATCATGGCCAGGTACATCTGCGCCGATCGGTTCTCGGGCGCCAGGGTCAGCACCAGCTCCCATTCGGCCGCCGCCTCGGGCATCCGCCCCTGCGCATAGTAACTGAGGCCCAGGTGCAGGCGCCCGTTGGCATAGCCGGGGTTCTCGTCGCGCACCCGTTCGAACTCGCGCACGGCCGCGTCCAGATCGCCCATCTCGCGAAACGTGGCGCCCAGGCGCGTGCGGATGTCGACGAAACCCGGGCACAGCGTCAGCGCGCGTTCATATTCGCGAACGGCGTCCTCGTACAGCCCGACGCCATGATAAGCGCTGCCGATGTCGGCATGCATGTTGGCGATCTTCCCTTTGGCGAAGGGATCCAGATTGCGCGGCGAGTTGCGCGACGCCTCCATCGCCGTCTGATAGATGTCCTTGGCCTCGCGGTACTTGCCCAGGTCGTTGTATGTCACCGCCAGATTCAGCGCCGCCTCGGTGTACGCCGGGTTGATGCGCAGGGCCTCCTGAAACATCGCCTCCGCGTCGCTGAGGCGCCCTTGCTGGTGATAGATGACGCCCAGCATTTCGTAGACGTCGGCATAGGCCAGCCGCTCTCGGGCCAATCGAACCAGCAGCGCTTCGGCCTTGTCGTATTCGCGGGCCGTGTAATGTTCCCGGCCGCGGGTCAGCAGCTCGCGCGTGCTGTCATCCATGGGACGGCGTGACGGGTTGCGGTGGCGTGGCGGCCGGGGCGTCCGTCGTCCGCGGCACCGGCGTGTCGCCAAAGCGGCGGCGGATGAACTCCAGATAAAGCTCGGCACGGCGCGCCTGGCTGGCGCCCGCGAATTCCGCCACCACGCGCTCGAACGTGTCCTTGGCGCGCAGGGGATCGTTCATCCTCAGGTAGGTCTGCCCCAGCGCCAGCAACAGCTCCGGTTCGCGCCCCGAGCCGGGATACCGCTTGACCGCGCCTTCCAGACGCATGGCCGCCGCCTTGGGGTGATCGCGGTCGAGATAGAAGCGCGCCACATAGACCTCGTGATCCACCAGCCGCTGCAGGACCTTCTTGCGCAGCTCGGTGGCCGTCTTCACATATTTTGAATCGGGATACTTCTTGAGAAAGTCGTTCAGCTCGCGCAGCGCGTCCGCCACCGCCGACTGATCCTTCTCGTACGACGGCGGCAGGATCCACAGGTCGTCGGGCATGTCGCGGAAGTAACATTCGCCAATCTTGAAGGCGATGTATCCCTCCTGAACTTTCTCGTGCGTCGGGTGCAGCCGCGCGAAGCTCTTGTAGCTGTCGACGGCGTCGGTGAACGACCCCTTGGCGAACTGCGTGTCGGCCAGGGCCAGCTCGGCCAGGACCGCATACTTGGAGAACGGGAACTTCTGTTTGACGAACTGGAAATATTTCTGCGCCTCGGGGAAATTCTCGTCCTT
>JAXDMH010000826.1:0-11526 GCA_034666225.1 Myxococcales bacterium | reverse complement strand
GCAGACGCTTGTCGACCAGTGCCTGCAGGCGCGGCAATGCCTGCCGCTTTGCCAGAAGGTCGCCGGGTCGAACTTCGACATCGTTCACTGCGAGATCCACCAGCAGCCCGATCCGGAGTTCATCGAGGTGCACGTCGGCGTCGAGGGCACCTGCGGAGCCTGACGATGCGGAGCTTGACGATGCGGAGCTTTACGATGATGGCGCGCCTGCTGGTCATCGCGGCAGTCACCCTCGGCGTCGTCGGGGTCATGGGGGGATGTGGGGTCTGCCCGCCCGTGAACCAAGAGGTCTTCTTCGCCCTGGACGCTCCCGAACTGGCCAGCGTCGTCGCCGACTGCCAGAACCGCGTGCCCCCCAGAGGCGAAACTCGCTGTGCGGCGAACGCTCCGGCGCCCGCTGCCATCGACTGCCCTTGTCTTCCGCTCTGCGAGCGGGTGTATGCCGTCGTGGTGCCCGACGCGCGCCGCCCGCCGCTCGAGCAGTGCTCTTTCGGCACGGCAACCGGCGGGCGGGGCCGCGTGGATATCCAGTACAGGACGCTGTGCGAATGAGCACGCGCGCCCACGTTGCCCGCGCGTTCGTCATGGCGGTGGCGCTTCCGGTGATCGCCGCGACGGGCTGCTCGGCGATGTTGAGTCGCCCGCCGCCAGCGCGGCCGCTCGCCGCGGCGAGCGATTGCAGCCGCGGGCGCGCACCGGAGATCGGCGACGCCGTTGCGGGCGGCGTCACCGGTGGGGTCGCGGCTATTCTCCTCAGCGCTGCGCTTTTCGACTATGAGACGAGCAAGGACGAGGTCCAGTCCAGCTGGAACGTTCATCGCGTCCAGCCGAACCCGGGATTGCTCGTCGTGGGTGGGCTGGCGATGGCGTCAATGGTCGGTCTGCTCACCTCGGCGAAGTATGGCCGCGACAGCGCGCGCGCCTGCGACGCCGCCCGCGCCGAGCTCCACCTGCGGACAGCGCCGCCCTGGCAGCCATTGCCCCCCTGGCCGCAGCGGCCGCCGTAGGCCAGCCGCGACCGGGGTCCCGCGTTCGTCAGATCTGCAGGCCCAGCAGGAGGCCGGGGTAGATGCGGGGATCGGCCGCCGAACCGGGCTAGGGCTTGACCGACTGCGGAGCAACCCGCGTCGGGATGGGCGGCGGGACGGCTTTCGCTGCGGGCTTCGCGGTTGCAGCGCTCTGACCGGCAGCCGCGCGCGCCGCTTTGACCTCAGGCGAGTTGTAGGCGGTTCGGTATGCGTGACGGCGCCGCCGGTGGGTCGCCTCGGCGGCATTGGTGGGTCGGTTGCGCTTGCTCATTGTGTTTGGACCATACCATCGATGACAGAAGGCCGGGCTCACATATGCCGGCGGTGCCGCCCCAGGTGCCGGCAGCAACAGGTTCCACCCACCTGGATGAAAGGGCTGGCGGGGTATGGCGAATTCGCGACGGCTACCCAGATTTAAGGCTGAAGGAGCAGTGAAAGGCTCGCCGGTCCCGCAGCATGAAAAACCCGGCTCGACACAGACCTTCCCAGAGCAACGGCGGCGAGCAACTCTCTCAGTTCGCCGTTAACTGGGAGGTCTATCATTCGCCTGGCGTCGACCGCCACTATACGGCGAAGACTCTCAGCCGCGCCGAAGCGATGGTCTTGCTGCGCTATCAACCCGCCTTTTCTGATCACGATGTCCTCGATCTCGGAGTCGGCACCGGCAGAACCATCGCCTACCTGAAACCGCTGGCACGACGCTATGTCTGTCTCGATTACTCCCATGCCATGGTCGATCACGTTCGCATCCATCACGCCGACGTGGACGTCCGAAGGGCGGACATGCGCGATCTGTCGCAGTGGCCTGGGGAGACCTTCGACTTTGTCTTCGCCACCAGCAACGTGCTGGATGCGGTGTCGCACGACGATCGTTTGCGGGTCATCAGCGAAGTTCGTCGCGTGCTCACCGCCGACGGATTGTTTGTTTTCTCCTCCCACAATCGCGCCTTTCGCCAGGCTGGGCACGGTCCGCGAATGGAATACTCGCGCAATCCGATCACGCAGGTTCTTCTGATAGGACGCTATTTGCGGTGCTGGGCCAACCACCGGCGAACCGCGGAGGGTTGCTGCCAGATGGACGACTACGCTCTATTCGACGATCCCGGACACGACTTTGGGCTGATTCATTACTACATAACCCGCGAACATGAGGCCGCGCAGCTTGATGCCGCCGGGTTTCAGTTGCTTGACGTCATCGACAGCGAAGGCCGCGACATTCGCGCCGGTGAAGACGGCGCGGCCAGCCCCAGCCTGATGTACGTCGCCCGTCGCCGATGACCCTTTGGCCGGCCATAGAGGGGTGCCCGCAAAACAGAGCCGCCGACATTCTGCTTTTGGTCCAGAATCACCCTGGGTCCGAGTCGATGTCGAAAGGAGCTCGCCGATGACGACAGCAGGGAAGGTAGATCTCGCGGGGGATGGGTTCTTCGTCCTGGTGGATATCTTGGAGGCCGCGAAGGCAGGACTGCCGGAGGCGGTCCCGTCGCCGCTCGACGACCGATTCAGCGAGATCGCCGGTGCTTATCGCAAGGCCGACGCAGCCTTGCGACAGCAGGTGCGCGAGCAGATACCCGCGGAGTACTGGCTGCCGCTGTTGCAGCTGGGTGACCGGTGCGCCGAATGGGCCTTGGTCGACAAGGATCCGAAGCACCTCGAGGATGGGTTGACGGCCTATTGCCTCGAGGATTTTCGCTTTGACGCCAAGGAGAACCTGGTTCACCTGAGCCGTCTTTGGTACGCGGGAAAGACGTTGCACGCCGACACCACGGGGATCTTCACCCAGGTCGGGCAATGTGCCTCGCAGCAGGGATTGCAGGAGCTGAGCAATTTCTCGGCGCGGCCCGAGGACGCGAAATCTCCCTGGAGCATGGGCCTCGAGAAATACGAGGAGGGGGGCCACGTCCGCTTTCGTCGCCGCCGCACCAAAGGGACGGAGTCGCCGGTGACGTGACGGTGGCGCTCCCGGCTATTTCACATTGCGCTGCACTTGAGACTGATCGGATTCAGGATGTTGACGGTGGTCCAAGGAGCTTCAGGCGGAGGAGGCGACGCGAGGCTGTTGATCTTCGAGATGCTTTTTTCCTTCTTGTCATTGTCGAGCGGGCTGATATCGCCGATCCCGGGAAATTTGTTTCTTTCCTCGGTCAAGGTCGTGACGTCCACGACCAGCTTCAGGCTTCCACCGGAGGCCTTCACCTTCTGCGATTCTTGGAAGCACTTCTCCAGTAGTTGGCCCGTTCTGGCGACGGCTGGCTGGCCGGTCAGATAAATCTCGACGCGGCGGATCTTGTCTTCGGGGAGACGCGGGGTTTTTTCAGACGGCGAGGAGATGCGCGCGGTACCGAGACTCTTGTCCTTGGTACGAAGGCCCAGGTGCACCCTCGGATACGAATAGCTGGTGCCCGGATTCGCCTCCTCTTTTTCGATCGGAACGTTGCTCTCGACCGTCACCAGGACGACATGGAGCGAGACGTCGGCGAAAGCCGGAGAAGCCTTGGAAAGAACGAGAAAGAGGAACAGGCCAAAAGGAATCTTGTTCACGAAGCCGCCTGCGTTGAGGTGAAAAGTCGGCCTATCTTGGGCCCCGCCTATCGAGTTTCAACATGGGCGTCGTCATCTTTCCACCTGTGGGCCGGCAACCGCTCCACACGATTTGACCGGATCTGCGTTAGTAGCCAGGATGGGCGGCAGACATTGGCGAACGGGGAGTAATTTTTGGCCCACCCCATGCGAAGACTGTCCATCCTATCGTTCCTGCCCCTCCTGTTCGCGTGCACGGCGACGACCAGCGACGGCACCGGCGGTCAGAGCGGCGCCGGGGGCTCCGCCGGCACCGGCGGGCTGGGCGGCAGTACCGGCACCGGCGGCAGCTCCGGCACGGGCGGCAGCTTCGGCACCGGCGGCAGCTTCGGCACCGGCGGCACCGGCGGTCGCTCCGGCAGCGGTGGAGCAGGGGGCGCCCCCAACGATGACGCCGGCGGCACCCCCGACCGCCCCTCCACCGCCGACGGCCCACCCTCCGGCGACGTCGCCGGCAACAGGACCGCCTACGTCTTCACCACCAGCAGCACCGGTTACGGGACCCCCGGAAGGATCACCAGCCTCAAGCTCGACCTCGCCACCGGCGCGCTGACCAAGGGCCCGACCACGAACGGCCGCAACAACCTCTTCTACGGCGCCTTCTCACCGGACAAGAAGTACCTGTTCACAGTCACCGAGGAGGCCCCGTCGGCCCATCTCTCCTCTTTTTTCGTCAACGCGGGCAGCGGTGCGCTGGCGTTGATAAACGACGTGGCCACTGGCGCCAGCAACGCCGAACACGTCGCCGTCCATCCGAGCGGCCAATGGGCGACCGTCGCGCACTTCACCGGGGGCCAGGTCACCCTTCACCCGGTCCAGGGCAACGGCACCGTGGGTGCTCCCGCCGACACCAAGCTGGCCGCAACCACCAGCGGACCCAACTGTCATCAAACAGTGTTCGATTCTTCGGGCAGCTCGCTGTTCGTCCCTTGTCTGGGCGCCAGGCTTGTCGCCCAGTTCCGCCTGATGAACAACATGTTGACTCCCAACACGCCGGCGACCGTCAGCGTGGTCGGCCAGATCCGGCACCTGGCCTTCGGTACTGACGAGCTCTTCGCCTACGGGGTCACCGAGGTGCAGGCCACACTGGTCACCTTCACCTACGACAAAGCCGCTGGCCGGCTCACCACCGTCGGTTCCCCCATCCCAGCCTTCGTGACCGAGGCTGGTGGTGGCGGCCACGTGATCGTTCACCCGAGCGGCAAGTTCCTGTTCGTCAGCAGCCGCTTCGACAACAAACTCGTGACCTTCTCCATCAACGCCGGCACGGGCGCCGCCACCATGGCCAGCAGCACCGACGATTCGCTCAGCTACCCGCGCGATTTCGCCCTGGACCCCAGCGGCGCCTATCTGATCGCGGGTACCCAACCGAACAGCGTCGCGACAATGGTTCCCAACAAGAGACCCGACGGTGGCGGCAAGCTAGTGGTGTTTCGGATCGACCAGAACAACGGCAGTCTGTCCCGGATGAGTACGCCGACCACAGTCGAGTCCGGCTCAGGGTCGGTCTGGTGGGTGGGCACGCTCGCTTTCTGAGACGCCGTCCCCGTTGGCGGCGCTTGTGGACCTCCCCCCAGTGTTGTTAGGGTCGCGCGATGACTTCGTGGCTTACGCGCTGGTGCGGAATTCTGTTGGCATTCCTCGTTTGCGGGGGGGCTTGCGGTAGCTCTTCGGCAAGTCGATCGGGATCCGGGGGTGCCGGCGGTGGCGGTGGCGGTGCGGGGGGCACGGACGCGCCGAGCGACGGCACCGTCGATTTCCCTGGTGACGAAGGTTCCTCCGACGCCAGCAGCGAAACGAGCGCGTGCCCCGTCGACGGCGCCGTCGTCACCGATCCATTCGCCGGGGTCTGGACTGGCGTTCAAGGAAGCGAGACGTTCACGTTCACGAACAACACGGGTTGTTCGACCTGGACCGGCTCCGTGGGAGCAACGATCTGCGACCTCTGCGTCGGCACTTACGTCCAGACCGACGCGGGGGTCGCGTCGGCGACCCAGCAGTGTCGTCCCGTGGGCGCCTGCTCGGCGTCGGCGGCTCACACGGATACGGGGCCGTACAAGCTGTCGGGGTGCTCGATCACGTACGACTACAACTTTGGCAGCGGCAGCGCCTCGTTCGTGGCCACCCGCGTGTCGGACACGACTGTGGATGTGTGTGGCCAGATCGACGGCGGCACCGACTGAATGTGAAATCCCCATGATCAGGCGTCACGTCCCGATCGCCGCGTCGTTGGTCATAGCTCTACTACCGTTATCGTGCACGCGAGTCGCCTACCCGGGGCCACGCCGGCCGGATGAGTCGGTCGCCACCGTCCAGCCGGACAAGACGATGCTGTACGAGATCGATGGCGTCGTGGTGCCGGAAGAGTTGGCGCGGCGGCGGGTCGACTTTCAACTGTCCCCCGGCCGGCACGTGATCGGAGTTGCCGTGCACGACTATCACCATGGTTTCTTGGTCCACCGTCTGGTGTACTCCACCGGCAAGAAGATCTGTCTGGAGGCCGAGGCGGGCCGCACATACCTGGCGCGTGCCCTGGTCGAGGGGCAACGGTGGAAACCCGAGATGCTCGACGGCGCGACGATGAAGCCGGTTCCGATCAACTGCTCCGCCAAGCCCGACGACGAAGATCCGCCGATCCGCCGGTAGCCCACTGGGCCAAGCGGATCACCTGTCAGGCGCCTTATCCGCCGGAAAAAGGCCGGTTATTCTCATTGGCCCCAGAGCTCGGTGTGCGCGCGCGTCCCGGGCGGCACGCCTCCGCGGATCAGCTCGACGGCGCGGATGAATCGCACGTGGCCCGGAAGGTCGATAGCGCGGCTGCGCGCTCCGTCGGCGAAGGCATGCCGGAGGCCTGGTGACCACCGCTGGCCGTTGCCAAACAGGATCACCACGTCGCTGACCTCCAGACTGCTGTCGGTGACGACCAGCATGACGCGGGCGAAGCGCCCTTCGTATTTTCCGACGGTGATGATCTCGCGCTCGAAGGGACCCGCGACCCACGCGTCGCCCATCAAGCGCCAGCCTGTCATGTCGGGATGTCCCGCGACCGACGGTGACGCAGGGCCGGCGGGCGGTGGCGCGTAACCGACCGTGCACGCCGACAAGACGACCAGAACAGCAAAGGGCAGGCGCGGCATCGACATGGGTGCCCGCGATCGTAACACCTGGCCCGGACGTTCGACACGCTTGGAAGCTCTCTCATGAACCGAGTCTGACCATCGGCGGTACTTCCAATGGGTGAGGGGACGCTGGCGATCGATCGGACTTTTGTGCTGCCTGATCGGGCTTGGCTGCGGCGCGACGGCCCCGCAAGGCGACCACGCCGACACCGGCGTGGCACCGGGCACCGGCGGGGCGGGTGGGGTGGCGACCGCTGGTTCGGGAGGCAGCACTTCGTCCGGGAGCGGAGGCGCCGGCCCAGGTGGCCAGACCGGCGGCAGTGCCGGCGCGCCGGAGGCGGGCGTCATCTTTGATGCCGCCAGCGTCGACGGCAGCGACGCCAGTGACGGGCTGACACCTGAACCCGCACCGGACGCGGCGCAATCGCCCTGCACCGGCACCGGGCTGCGCGCCGGCAATTCCAACCTGTCGATCCCGTTCGCGGGCGGGACCCGGACCTACGTGATGCACGTCCCCGCCGGTTACACAGGCAAGACCCGGGTGCCGGTGGTCATCGACATGCACGGCGCAAACAACGGACCGCAACAGGAAATTGGTGGCTCGGGCTGGCTTCAAAAAGGCGACGCCGTCGGATTCATCACCATCTTCCCGCAAGCGCCCGGCGGTTCGTGGAACGCCGGGACCTGCTGCGCCCCGAACGGGGCCCCACCGCTGCAGACGTCGACCGCCGACGACGTCGGCTTCATGCGCGCCGTCGTCAACAAGACCGCGCAGGACGGTTGCATCGATCTCAAACGCGTCTATGCCGTGGGCCTGTCCAACGGCGGCCTCATGTCCTATCGGCTGGCGTGCATGGCGACCGATCTCTTCGCGGGCATCGCTCCGGTCTCGGGGGCGTCTGTCACCACGCCCTGCACGCCGTCGCGTCCGATCACGGTGGTCAGCTTCCGCGGCACGATGGACGCCACGGTTCCTTACAACGGTGGGATGCCAGGCACGCATCTGTGGCCCGCCGCGAAAGCCGACTTTGATCTGTGGAGCATGCTCAATCACTGCACCGACGCAACGCCGACCATGTCCCGCAACGTCTGTCAGACCAATTCGCAGTGTGCCGGCGGCGCCGAGGTCACGCTGTGTTCGGTCGTCGGCCCCCACACGCTGTACGGCGCTGCCGTGGCGGCCGGCCTGGCGGTTCCCAACGTGGCCTGGGAGATCTTTCAGCGCCACGCGCAATAGCGGGTTCTGGTCGACGGTGACGTTCAAACGCTCCAGGGAAGTTTGATCGCGCCCAGCTGGCTGGCGAAGGCCGCCATGTCGTCCGCAGCCCACTCCTCGCTGATCTTGCCGTCGTCGTTTACGCGATACACGTCGATCGCATCCCAGCGGACTTTCCGGTTCGTGGCAGGGATGCCGAGGAGGTCGCCTTTTTGCGTCGCCGTCACAATCAGGCGCAAGACCACGAGATCGGCGCTGGCGACAACGTCCTGCTCGACCGCCTGCAGGTCCGGGAGCGCCCCGATGAAGGTGCGCAGCAGACCGGCCAGGTTCGCAGCGCCGCTCACGGTGCCGAGTGAGCCGCCGTGCCACACGACGTCGGGCGTGACGAACTCGCGTGCGCGATCGGGCTGGTGCTCGTTGAAGACGCGCGCGAGATATTCTCGGGCAACCCGGACCTTCTCCTCCGTACCACTCTTGTTCATGCTCATGCCTCTCCCTCCGTCCAATCGGGCCCTCGATCTGTGGGCGAGCGTGTTGCCGCTCGCCCTGGCGTAACGCTGCATCCTTACCGTCGCGATCGAGCGCGACGCAACGTTTCTCCGAGGGGCTCGCGTACTTCTTGCGTGATTCTTGAAAGGCGTGTCGCGATGCTATTCGCGAGCGGCTTGACATCGTGCAACATCACGTCGGAGATTTGCCCTCATGCAGAGGCGCGCCACGCCGGGCTCCCGACTCGTGGATGTTTTGCCGGCTTCGCCGAAGGTGTCGGCCAAATGGAATCCGTTCAGCTTGTTTGTCGTCGATGCGACGCCACTCCGTGCCTCGATAGCTTTTTGTGATCTAGCGCTGGGGCTGTACACCGCTGGTCGCCATCGGATTCGCAGAAGGATGGGTAGGCGAGTTGTGGAGGGCTGGAGCGATCCGGGCACGTTCAACATGACTCCCCCGAATGTCGACGGCTCGTGGGAAGCCGAAGGGTCTTCGCACGCCATAGTCTTGACCATCCCTCCCGCATACCTGTCGCGCGTGATCTCGGAGCACTGGGAGGCGGATCCGCGAGGTGTCGAGATCGTGCCGCAGTTCCTCGCGCGGGATCGCGTGATCGAAGCGGTCATGACCCGCCTCGCGCTCAAGGCTCACCACGGCTCCCACTCCGACACTCTTTATGTCGCAAGTGCGTGTGACTTCTTGGCTCACCACATCGTCGATGGTTACTCGTCCTTATCAAAATCGGAGCCCCGCTATTCAGGTGGGCTAGGACGCCGCCTCAACGCCGTGGTCGACTACATAGAGGCGAACCTCGCCGGGCCGATCACGTTGCGCGATCTGGCCGGGCTCGCCGGCGTGAGCGCGCGCCACTTTGAGCGCGCCTTCCGACAGAGCTTGGAGTTGCCTCCACACGCCTATGTGTTGCGGAGACGCGTGGATGCCGCGAGAGACCTGCTCGTCGGACAGGGCGCACTCACGATGGCGCAGATCGCCAAGCGCGTCGGTTTCAGCAGCGCCAGCCATCTCGCCTCCGCATTCCGTCGTCATCAAGGATACTCACCCACCCAATTTCGACGGATACATTCGCAGTCGTAGTTGCTGACCCGCGCCCTGGCGCTCGACTACGTGGACCTCTACTTCCTTCTACAAGAAGGGCCCCCGCACCGGACGGTCGGCGCGCCCAGTGTTCAAACCGGCAGCCGTGGCGGCCGAATTCGGGACGCGGAACGAGGCCGGCGGCAGGTCGTTTTCGGTCGCGTGGATGCAAACAATTTCAGGAACTTACATGGCGCGTTGAAGCTTTTCGTCCCCAGCCGCCATTTCAAGAGCGGCCGGCGTGACGGCGGAGTCCGTTCTTTGGTTTGATTGATCGATTGGACCGACCAGCCGCTACTCGACTAGGCACACAACCAAGGCGATTCGGGGGTTTACCGGTGGGTCGGGTCGGGTGCTAACGGGCCTCGCTAAAATCTGTTGCGATAGGTGGTCCCCATGCGTTCAGTTTTTGCGCTTCAGTTCCGGACGCACGCCGCCAGCCGACTGCTGACGACGACAAGCCTGTGCCTGTCGCTGGCCGCCTGCACGGGATCTGTAGGTGATGCCGGGTCCGGGTCCGATCCCGGGGGCGGTCCCGGCGGCACCGGCCCTGTGACCAAACCCGCCGACATTCCGATCACCGCCACGGGACCGATCACCAGCGTTCCGGGCGACAGCACGCGCCTTTCGCGCCTGACGCACCAGCAGTGGGAAAACACGGTGCGCGACCTTCTCCGACTGCCGGCGCTGCCGGGCCTGTCCAGCACCTTCGTCGCCGAGCCGCTGCAGAGCGCGTTCGACAACAACGGCAGTGTGCTCAACGTCAGCCAGGACCTGCGCGAGGATTACCAGGGCGCCGCCGAGACCATGGCCAACAAGGTGGCGCGCACGCCATCCATGCTGGCCGCGCTGACCCCGGTGGGAACCGATCCCGCCAGCAAAGCGGCGGCGTTCATCAAGGCGTTCGGCGCGCGCGCCTTCCGCCGTCCTTTGACCGATGCCGAGGTGGCGACGTTTCAGGCGCTCTTCGACAAGGGGCCGATGCTGTTCGGCACCGGCGACGCCTTCGCCGACGGCGTCGAGCTGGTGGTCAACGCCTTCCTGCAGTCCGCGGGTTTCGTTTACCGGGTGGAGACCAGCAGCGCCGTCAGCGGCGGCCTCATCCGCCTCAACGACTACGAGCTGGCGTCGCGCCTGTCGTACGGCCTCACCAACTCGATGCCCGACGATACACTGATGGCCGCGGCCGACGCCAAGAAGCTGACCGCCCCGGGCGGCGCCGTCGCGGAGGCGAAGCGCTTGCTGGGCCTGCCCGCGGCGCAGCAGACGGTGTCCGATTTCCAGGCCCAGCTCATGCACATGCGCGACTACGACATCATCGGGCGCGACGCCAAGAAGGCACCGCTCCTGGCCTTGGGCGTGGGGGCGGATCTGCGGCAAGAAGCGCTGTCTTTGATGACCGATGTCGTGTTCGCGCAGGGCAAGGGCCTGAACGAGCTGCTGACGGCGCCGTACACGTTCGGCAACAGCCGCATTGCGCAGCTATACGGCAAGACCGTCTCCAAGCCGGCGGCCGGCCAGCCCGACCCGTTCGTGCGGATCGATCTCGATCCGACCCAGCGGGCCGGTTTCCTCACCCAGATGGGGTTCGTCACCGCCAACGCGGTCGATCAGACGCCCAACATCATCATTCGTGGTGTCCGCATGGTGCGCGACGTGCTGTGCCTGCCGCTGGCGCCGCCGCCGGCCATGGTGCCGATGCTGCCAGCCATCGACCCCAACGGGACCAATCGCAAGCGCGTCGAGGAGTTGACGAAAGAGGCGCCTTGCAGCACCTGCCACACAGCGATCATCAACCCGCTGGGGTTCGCGTTCGAGACGCTGGACGGTTATGGGAAGTACCGCACGATGGAGCCGAACGGCCAGCCGGTCGACGCCACCGGCTCGTACACCCTCGACGGCAAGTCGTTCAGCTACGACGGCGCGGTCAGCCTCATCAAGAACATGGCGGCCAGCACGCAGGCGCACGACTGCTACTCGCAGCACCTCATCGAGT
>JAXDMH010000825.1:0-11759 GCA_034666225.1 Myxococcales bacterium | reverse complement strand
CAACAGGGACATCCCCGCCTCGCTCACCGCTGTGCTGAACGCAGCGACGAAGGCTTGCCGGAACCCTTCCTTTTGCGGCGCCAGGCTCGACCCCACGAACGCCACCGGTGCCCCATAACGCGCCCGCTCGTCGCTGGACAGCGCCACCGGCAGGCGTCGACCAGGGTCAGCCGCCAGCGGCAGGTAGGTGACGTGGCTGAAGCCGGCCGCGCGAAACGCCGCGACGTTTGCTTGCCGGTAGGTGAACACGCGCACGCCGTCCGTAGACGCACGACAGGGCGGCAGAGCGCTGGTGGCCGGATCGATCTCCCAGACCACCAGTTTGCAGCCGTGCGCGGCGGCGAACTCCGCCAGCCCCTCGGTGTAGTTGATGGCCGCCAGGAACGCCGGCGCCAGGACGCGCAGCGAACGCGCCAGCTCCTCTTCCGACAGCCGGTGGATGTCCAGCGTGTAGACGGCGTACCCCTCGCCGCGCAGCGCGCTGGCCAGATCGTCGGTGAAAAGTCCCCCGGCGCCCAGGGCAACCAGCGGCCGGCGCGCCGCCCCCGCTTCCAGCAGCCAGCGCTCGTTCTGGTAGACGGCACCCAGCAGCGGGTGCAGCACCACGCCCGGTCCGATCAGCCCGTCGCTGGCAGCGGCGTGCGCCACCAGGTCGGTTCCCAGCTGCAAGCGCAACCGCCCCGACGTCAGCGCCTCGGTCCAATCGTGCCGCTGCAGGGCCAGCCGCAACAACCAAGGATCGCGATCCCATGCGGTGATGTTCGCCTTCGGTCGCGCCAGGCGGAGCGCTTCGACCAGCTCGCCGCTGCCCACGCCGAACACGAACAACTCGCCTTCCGTCGGCGCGGGCGCCAGCGCAGCGGCGACCGTCTCGGGCGTGAGGGTCAGCCGATGCCGCGTCTGCTGCACTTGATACAGCAGCGCGCCGCCCGCGTCGCTGGTGACCTGGCGGTTGTCGACTGGCCAGCCGATGCGCGTGACCAGCTCCGGATCACGGCGCGCCAGCGCCTCCAGGTTCGCGCGCAACATCACCGTCGGCGATTATCGCAGCGACTTTGCCCAGCGCGCCAGAATCAAGGTCGTGGCGTTGTCCCGTCGTGAATAAACGGCGTAGCCGTCGTTCGCCGAACGTCCCGCCGGCAGCAGCTGCCAGAACAGCCCCAGCGGCGCGGCGTTGCCCGCAAAGAGGTGCCGCAGCCATCCGTCATAGCTCTCGGCCCGATCCCGATCAGAGCCGGCAAAGCCGCACTCGCCCAGATAGCCCACCTTGCCCACCACGGCGGCCAGCGCTTGATGCCGCTCGATCCAGATGGCCGTATCGCGGGTCGTCGACAGGCCGTAATTGCGCGGGTAGTAATGGTAGCTGAGCATGTCCAGCGCATCGATCTCGCCCAGCTTGGAATAGCTGGCGCCCTCGTCGCCGCGCACCGGGTAGAAATTGGAGAGGCCGACGTACGGCGTGGGGTCGTCGTCGAATCCGTCGCCGCCGTCGGCGATCAGCTGCTGCGGGGCGATGTCTTTCAGAAACGTGGCCAGCTCGCCAATCGCGTCGGACAGCTTGCTGGTGCCGCGGCAGCTCTGACAGCGCAGCTCGTTGCCGACCTCCCAGGCCATGATGGTCGGCTCGTCCTTGTACGCGACCTGCGTGAAGGTGTTCACCCGGTTGACCAGCATGAACGCGTAGTCCTTCCACCACTGCTTCATCTGCGGCGTGGTGAAGAAATCATCGTGCGTGTACGGCGAGCCCAGCGTCTGCGTGGCCCAGGCGGCGTAGGCGGGCAGGCCGCCGTACTCGCCCCAGTTGTTGACCAGGGGGATGATCAGGCGAATGCCGCGCTTCTTCGCTTCCCACACCGCCTGGTCCAGGCCACGCAGGCCTTCCTCGCGAAACCCGTCGGCGGGGCTGTGGCGAATGGACGACGAGTCGCTGGGCGCGTCGTTGAATCCCCAGATGCGCGCCACCGGCAAGGACAGACAGACCAGATCGTCCAGCACCTCGCGCACCACGCGCAGCGCCGTCGTGTCCTGATCCTGCTGCGCATAGGAAAGAAGCTGCTGCAGGTAATAGAGATTCGATCCGGTGGCGCGAAACGGCGAGATGTGATCGAACAGCAGCGCGCCGTCGTCGCGACCGACGAAGCCGGAGATGGGCGGCAACGGGGGACAGCCGGTGTCCTCCAGTTCATCCGAGTGGGCCCGCGGCGGCGGCTCGTCTTGCGCCACGGGCAGCTCCGGCGTGGACAGCTCGCACTCGGCCGCGCCGAGCAGGATCGCGATCGCCGCTACTCCAAAACCCCAGCGCCGGCGAACGACACGGCGCCGGGTGTCTCTCGGACTCAGAGCAAACTTCCCCTCAGGATGAGCGCCGCCATCGTGAAATAAATAACCAAGCCGCTGACATCAACCAGAGTTGCCACGAAGGGTGCCGACGCGCTGGCGGGGTCGAATCCCAGCCTGCGCAAGATAAAGGGTAGCATTGAGCCCGCCAGCGTGCCCCACAGAACAACGCCGATCAGACTGGAGGCAACGGTGGTGGCCACACCGATATAGTGGTCGCCGTAGGTGTGGAACACCGCCTGCCAGGCGACAATGCGCACAAAACCCAACGTCGCCAGGACGAATCCCAGGCCCAGGCCAGCCAGAAACTCGCGCCGGATTACCCGCCACCAATCGCGCAGTCGCACCTCGCCCAGGGCCATGGCCCGGATCACCAGCGTGGTCGCCTGCGAGCCCGAGTTGCCGCCGCTGGAGATGATCAGCGGCACAAACAGCGCCAGCACCACGGCGCGGGCGATCTCCTTTTCGAAATAGCCCATGGCGCTGGCGGTCAGCATCTCGCCCAGGAACAGCACGCTCAGCCAGCCGACGCGCTTGCGCAGCATCTCGCCCAGGCGGATCTCCAGATAGGGCGCTTCCAGGGCGGCCACACCGCCGAACTTCTGGATGTCCTCGGTGGCCTCTTCCTGCACCACTTCGACCACGTCGTCGGCGGTGACGATGCCCTTCATGCGCCCGTCGGTGTCGACGACCGGCATCGCCACCAGGTGGTTCATCGCGAACTGTCGGCTGACGGACTCTTGATCCATCTGCTCGGGGATGGTCACCACCGACGTGGTCATGATGTCGCGCACGCGCGTCTGCGGCGCCGCCGTGAACAGTTCGCCGAAGGAGACCACGCCCAGAAGGCGCTGGTCGGCGTCCAGAACATAGGCGTAATAGATCGACCGCGGCTGCTCGCGCATCTGGCGGCGCAGGTAGCTGATCGCCTCGTCGACGGTGACGTCGGGGCGCAGGCGGGCAAAACGCGGGTTCATCAGGCCGCCGGCGTTGTCCTCGGAGTACGCCAGCAGCGCCGTCACCTCCCGTCGGGTGGGCTCGTCCAGCAGAGCCAGCACCGACTCGCGTTTGTCCCCCGGCGCCGCCTGAACAAAATCGGCGGCGTCGTCGGGGGCCAGCAGGCGCACCCACGATCGCTGATCGCGGGCCGGCAGCGACAGCACCAGGTGCGCCTGATCGCGCGCACCCAGGCTGAAAAAGAAATCCTCCGCCTCGTCGCGCGGCAGCAGCAGGAAGGCTTCGCGTCGGTCTTCCGCTGTCAGCAGCGGCCAGACGTCACGGATCTCGGCCAGAGAAAGTGGTTCACGTTCGATGGGCGGCGTGGCTGCAGTCATGACAGCATTCCCGGCGCATAAGAAAACTTAGTCGCCGCCGTTGCAAGCGCAGATTGCCCAGCCAGTGCGGCGCTAGGACTCTGCCTCCGGTCGATACTCGCAGGCGTCGTAGAACTGGCGGCCAAAGGCGGTGACGAAGAGATACTTGCGCTGGATGTCGGCGACGATCGGCTCGTCGCTGGGGCCCAGCTGCGCCGGTCGCCGCGCCTCGATGCGGGCCAGGGCCTCTGTCACGCGCGGATGTTGTTCGACGACCTTGAACATCCGCGCGTCCTCGGAGACACGGGCGGCCCGCATCTCGGTCAGTCCCAGGCGGCCAAGGTTGTCCAGGTACATGGGCGCCCGCTCGGGAAAATCACAGCCGGCCTGTTCACCCAGCAGGTTGAAATTGCGCAGCTCGGTCTGCGTGTAGCCGCCAAACTTTTTTCGGGCCTGCAAGGTGATGACCGGGTAAGGGCCGTCGGTGTCGAACAGGCTGAAGATGCGCGCCTCGTCGGGGGTGATCTGCCGCAGCACCTGCAAGAACGCGGGGTGAACCTGGCGAGCGGTGGCGCTGTCCATCGAGGCCGCCAACAGATTCAGGTATCGCTCGCGCAGGACCTCGTCGGCGCGCAGCGATCCTGACAGAATCTGCGCCGCCAGCACCGGGTTGGGCGCTATCCGGCGACGTTCGGGGATGGCCCGGCGGCGTTCGCCCAGCTCGCGCAACAGTGCGGGCAAGCGCGCCGCGGCTTGCGGCACAAAGCCCAGAGGCGACATCGCCAGCCGCACCATCACCTGCAGTCCACCGCCCAGATCAGTTTCGGCGCCCTGATCGGCCCGGGGACGGACCATCAGATCGCGAATCGCGCGCGTGGCACTGGCCACCCTCTCCCTCTCTTTACTGAAGAGCATCGGCGGGGAGGTTACTCCATTCCCCAGCAAAGTAGACGAAGGATGACAGTGGATGACGGGGATCGACCGGCCAATTTTGCCGTCTCCAGATGGCGTCTTTCAGATGGTTTTCTGGCTCGCCGTGCTGGCCGATCGTGTCAGACAATGTGATTGACACACCTACATCGACGTGAGAGAAAAAGTTCAGTTTTTTTACTTCGCCAAAGTCACTGCCTACCATGCCATCCACCGTGCGTTCATCTCAGCCCTCACTGCCCGCGTACACGCGCAGCGTGATCACGTTGCGCCAGCTTCTTCGCGACGTCGCGGCCGGGATTCGGGTCTTGCAGACGCGTGACGGCCTGGACCTGAGCGACGCCCAGATCACCGAGCGCGCGCGCAACATCGTCGCTGGCTTGATCGGGAACTATCGGATCGAATCGCTGGAGGTCTCCGCCCCGTCGCGAGCGACGCGGGCCGAAGCCGCCGAAATCGCCGACGAAGACCTGGCCCGTTAGTCGGCTCATGGCGGCGGCAGCGCCGCCTCGATGAACGCCGAGAGGCTGGCGCGGTAGGCGTCCAGGCCCATCGTCTCGGGAACGTTGCCGTGGTCGGCGCCGGGAACCAGCGTCAGCTGCGACGGATATCCGGCGGCGTCGTGCGCGCGCACCAGTTCGATCGAATAGCGCGGTTGCACGTAAGGATCGGCGGTGCCGTGCAGCCTGGTTCAACGTGGGCCACGCCGAAAAGCGCGGCGGTGGCGTCGGCGTGCAGGATGATCTCGCTGTCGTCGCGCACGCCCAGGGCGCCACCGAGAGTGAGGATGGGCGTCGGGATGACGGCGCCGCTGACGTCCACCAGCGGGCCACCCAGCGAAGCGTGGGCGACGGCGTTGCCGCGTCCGAGCGGACGAACCGTGTGGGTCGACGCGCAGCCGGCGCCCAGCGCGAACGTCACGGCGACGAGCCACCAGCCGATCGGTCGCGGCACGAAGCCCAGAGGCACGGGCGCATCATATTCCAGACGCGCGGCTGAAAAGAACGGTCGCGGCAGCTACTGCAGGATCAGGTCGTCGTGGTTGACGGCTTCCGCGTTCAACGTGGCCTTGATGGCGCGCAGGCTGGCGTTCATCGCCTCCATCTCGTCGCGCAAGGCGCGCAGTTCATCCGTGCCGCTCGGGCGATCTCGTTCCGCCGTCTCTTGAATGTCAGCCAGGGTTGAAAGCGCCTGGCGCAAGCATTTGGCGCCGAAGATCAGCGCGAAGACTCCAGCTTTTTGCAGCGTTTCCATCAGTCTCCCGGCTCAGCGTCCTGCGGTTCGTCTCGACCTTGAAACGTCCGCCCCCATCACATCGACAGCGCGACGCCGGGACTTGAATGGGAGTTGATCTGACGGGGAACGGCTCGCTGGCGCTCGCGCTCCCCGGTCCCCTTCGCTCCGCGCAGCAAAGCTGTGCTGCGCTCACCCGCCGTCTTGGGCGCCGGAGCGACCGAAGGGAGCGAGTCTATCGACGGGAGCGCGGGCTGTGCCCGCGCGGCTGACATTGCGAGAAGCGCTGGGGAGAGCTCGCGAGAGGGGCCAGCAGGCCCCTTTCGCGGCACCGAAGCCGCTTTTAACCGCTGGAGCGGAGGGGGGATTCGCTGTCGGTGGCGACGAAGCTGCCCGAGTCGGCGCTGGCGGCGGGCAGCGTCGCGGCGACGCCCTCGGCCGGGGTGTCGAGGCGACCGCCCTTGACCACGGTCAGCACCGGCGAATCGCCGGCGCCAGGCCGGGCGGGCCGGCGGGGCCACAGCACGTAGGCCATCATCGGCAGGAAATAACAGAACTCGGAGATCAATCTGAAGGCGCCGTCTTTGGACAGATAGTCGTTGATGCGCGGCGCATCGGGCAGGAAGCGCCACGGGAACATGAAGCGGTGGGTGGTGATTGGCCAGAAGAGCGGGATGCCGCGTCCCCCTTCACCAAGGGCGTCCAGAAGTCCGTGGCTGCCGACGGCGATGGTGATGGCCACCGCCGTGCGCAGCGGTGCCAGGCCCATTCGCCGGGCGAAATAGCCGCAGGCAACACCAATCATCAAAGCCGTCACCAGCGAGTGCGAGGCGCCGCGATGTCCGACGGCGCCGGCGTCGTGCACGCCGAAGCAGGCCAGCAGCAGATCAGCGTCGGGCAGCAGCGAAAAAGCCGCGAACAGCGCGATGGCGATATAGCGCTGGCGCTTTGGGTGATGGACGGCCCCTGCTCCGTGCAGTTGACCCGTCAGCATCCCGACGGCGAGGTGACCAAAGCTCGCCACCCCAAAGTTTGGTCTGCCCGATCGCACGCGGCCAGGGCAAAAGAAGCCTTTTTTGATAATTTCTCGTTGAAAAATTGTCGCCACTGTCGGCTGTCAGCGTTAAAGCAGTTCCGGTTGGCGGCCAGGTAGGAGGGGGCCCCACGCGGTGCGCCGCCCTTTGCAGTATCCTCCCGCCAATGATCCGGTTCCGGGACGTCAACAAATGGTTCGGAAAGATTCACGTCCTGCGTGACGTCAATCTGGCGGTCGAGCCGGGCGAGGTGGTGGTGGTGTGCGGGCCGTCGGGCTCGGGCAAATCGACGCTGATCCGAACCATCAACAAACTGGAGCCGATCGACGCCGGGCAGGTGGTGGTCGACGGCCAGGATCTGAGTGACCCCAAGCTGGAGATCAACAAGCTGCGGGCGGAGATCGGCTTCGTCTTTCAGCAGTTCAACCTGTACCCGCACCTCAACGTGCTGGCCAACATCACGCTGGCGCCCCGCCTGGTTCGCAAGGTGCCCCCGCGCGAGGCCGATCAGCAGGCGGAGGCGCTGCTGGCGCGCGTGGGGCTGTCGGAAAAGCGCGACGTCTATCCGTCGCAGCTGTCGGGCGGGCAGCAGCAGCGGGTGGCCATCGCCCGGGCCCTGGCCATGAAGCCGAAGATCATGCTGTTCGACGAGCCGACGTCGGCGCTGGACCCCGAGATGATCGGCGAGGTCCTGGCCGTCATGAAAGACCTGGCCACCACTGGGATGACCATGATGGTGGTGACGCACGAGATGGGTTTCGCGCGCGAGGTGTCGAGCCGCGTGGTCTTCATCGACCACGGGTCGATTCTGGAGGAGGCGCGCCCCGAGGAATTCTTTCGCAACCCCAAGCACCCGCGCGCGCAGCAGTTCTTGAAGCAGGTGCTGTCGCCGATGCACTGAACCGGTCACCACAGAGAAAGGGATGACGACATGAAGAAGCTGACATTGATGCTGCTGGCAACGGCGGCGATCTTTTCGTTGCGCACAGGGCAGGCTGCCGCCAAGGACACGCTGGTTGACGCCAAGAAGAAGGGGGTGCTGGTGTGCGGGGTCAAGGATTCGCTGCCGCCGTTTGGATACGTCGACGCGGGCACGCGCGAGATCGTCGGCTATGACATCGATTTTTGTCGCGCCCTGGCCGACAAGCTGAAGGTCAAGGTCGAGATGAAGCCGGTGACGTCGGCCAGCCGCATCCCGCAGCTGCAAGAGGGCAACATCGACCTCATCGCCGCCACCATGACCCACACCGCCGAGCGCGAAAAACAGATCGACTTCAGCCACACCTATTTCGTCACCGGCCAAAAATTCCTGGCCAAGGCGGGGACCGTCAAGACGCTGAAGGATCTGGAGGGGAAGAAGGTGGCCACCGCGAAGGGGTCGACCTCGGAGCAGAACGTGTCCAAGGCGGTCCCCACAGCCACCGTGCTGTCGTTCGACGATTATCCGCAGGCGGTGCTGGCCATGCAGCAGGGGAAGGTCGTCGCCGTCACCACGGACGAGTCGATCTTGATGGGTCAGCTGAACAAGCTGCCGTCGGGCCAGTACGAGATCCCGTCATTGCAGATCTCCGAGGAGCCGTACGGCCTGGGCATGCGCAAGGGCGACACCGCCTTTGTCGCCTTCGTGAACAAGACGCTGCTGGAGATGGAGAAGAACGGCGAGGCGCGCCGAATCTACGACAAGTGGTTCACGGCGACGTCGGGCACCCCGCGGGCGCGCAATTTCACGATCACCGCCGGCAAGTAGCCCAGGCGCCGGCCCGTGCTGAACTACAAGTTCGACTGGGCGGTCGTCACCTCGGGCAAGTACCTTGACTGGCTTCTGTCTGGCCTGAAGGTCACCGTCCAGCTGTCGGCGGTGGCCATGGTGGCGTCGTTTGTGTTGGGGCTGGCCATTGCCGTCTTGCGTCTGTCGCCGTTGCGGCCGCTGCGGGCGGTGGCCGCGGCCTACGTGGAGTTCTTCCGGAACACGCCGCTGGTGGTGCAGATCTTCTTCTGGTACTTCGGCTCGTACCAGCTGCTGCCGGCGGCGCTGAACGACTGGCTGAACAACCACAACTTCGAGTTTGGTGCGGCGGTGATCGCTCTGACCATCTACACGTCGGCGTTCATCGCCGAGGACATCCGCTCCGGGATTCTGGCCGTTCCCAAGGAGCAGATGGAGGCGGCGCGCAGCGCGGGGTTTTCCTATCTGACGGCCATGCGCCGGGTGATCTTGCCGCAGGCGGTGCGCATCACTGTTCCACCGCTGGTCAATCAGTTCCTGAACCTGACCAAGAATTCGTCGCTGGCCATGACCATCGGCGTGGCCGAACTGACGTACCAGGCGCGCCAGGTGGAGAGTTACAGCTTCAAGGGGTTCGAGGCGTTCACCGCGGCGACGGTGGTCTATCTGGCGCTGTCGCTGGTGATCACCGGGACGGTGGCGGTTTACGACCGCAAGGTCCTCAATCCGGCGCTGGGGCGCTGACCGGCGGGCGGGGCAGGGGACGACAGAGGCGCATGGATTTCTCCGTCATCAAAGACAACCTCACCTACTTCCTGATCGGGCGCTATCCGCACGGCCCGCTGGGTGGCGTGGCGCTGACCTTGCTGCTGGCGGTGGTCTCCTTGGTGCTGTCGCTGTTCGGCGGGCTGCTGCTGGGTCTGGCCAGCGTGTCGCGCCGGCGGGTGATTCGCTGGGTGTCGTTGACGTTCATCAACGCCGTGCGCGGCCTGCCGCTGCTGATGGTGATCTTCTGGACGTACTTCCTGTGGCCGGCGCTGCTGGGGCACCCCACCGCGGAGAGCCAGACCGTGGTGCTGTCGCTGACCGTCTTCACGTCGGCGTACATGTCCCAGATCGTGCGGGCCGGCATCGCCGCCGTGCCGCGCGGGCAGACCGAGGCGGCGGTGGCCACCGGACTGTCACCGCGCCAGGCAATGTGGCGCGTGGTGTTGCCGCAAGCCTTGCGCAGCATGATCCCTTCGTTCGTGAATCAGTTCGTGTCGATGATCAAGGACACCTCGCTGGCCTTCATCGTCGGCGTCGACGAGCTGACCCACGTCGCCACGCAGGTGAACAACCGAACCTTGGTTCACCCCACGGAGATCTTCCTGTTCATCGCCGTGGTCTACTTCGCGATCTGCTACGCGTTCACGACGCTTTCCCGTCGATTGGAACGTCGTCTGGCGTGGCGACGCGGTATCTGATCGGGCTAGTGGCCGGTGGCGGGGGCCTGCGGCGCGGTCAGGCTGCTCGCGGTCAGGCTGCTCGATGACGAACCGTGGCGGATCATGCCGGTGCGGATCATCTCGCGCAGACCGTCGCTGCGGGCAAAGGCCCGGTGGTCGATGACGTCGCGCGAGCCGTCGCGCTTGACCAGCAGCAGGCCGACCCGTTGGTCGCAAACCACCGGCACGGCGTCGGCCAGTTGATCGAAGGTCCAGGTCCGCAGCCCGAAATCGTCACGAATGATGAGGCCGGTCGGCGTGACGACCATGGTCGCCTTCTTGGCGGGGGGGCCTTCGCTGTCATCGATGGTTCGCGTGGCGGTGACGCCCAGCATGGCGGCCGCCAGCAGCAACAAGACCACCGGCATCAAGCCGCCGCCCAGCAGATAACAACCGACGGCGCAGAGGGTGGCGAAGATGGCCAGCGCCGCTCGCAAACGCAGGATGGGGGCCTCGGGGTCCCTGGGGAAAAAAGCGACCGTGCCAGGCGGCACCTTGCCGCGGTCGACACTCAACAGCGCTTCCACCTCGCTCATGCATGAGAAACATCGTCATCGGTGGCGGAGGCTTTAGGGGGGGGCCCAAAAAAATAGCGGGCCCGCGCTGGTTCTCATCCGCAGCCGGGCCCATGGTCACCTCACGCATGCGTGAGGCAACACTCATAAGATTACTCTCTCCGCCTGGGTTGTCTCGTAACGTTTTGAAGGAGGGCACGGCGCAAAGTCATGAAGATGCCCACACAAAAACGCAGGCGGCCGCTTTGACGAATTCACGCCACGTGCAGTTCCCGGGGGTTGCGCGGAAAGCGTTCCGGTCTTACTCAGGGTTTCCATCGATCTGTCTCGACGGCATGGTCCCGGTCCGGTAGAAACCGCCCGTGAAGACGGGCGCGGCACCGGAGGCGATTCTGTTCGACCTGGACGGAACCCTGGTCGATTCGGAACGCGAGAACGTCGAGTCCGTGGTGCTGGCGGTCCGGGGACTGGGCGCGGAGATGACCGAGGAAGAGCGGGCCTTCGTCATCGGCCATTCCTGGAACGAGATCCACGCCATGGTGGCGCGCAATCACGCCTTGCCGGTGACGATGCCGGCGCTGATCGCGGCGGCCGTCGAGCAAAAACGCGGTCTGCTGGCGGCCAGCGGCTACCGAGCGTTGCCGGGGGCGGTGGCCGGCGTGCGCCGGCTGGCCAGCCGGTCGCGGATGGCCGTGGTGTCGGGCGCCAGCCGCGTCGAGGTGCAGGACGCCCTGTCCAGCCTGGGCGTCAGCGCGCTTTTTCAAGTGGTGCTGGGCGCGGAGGACTATCTGCGCGGCAAACCGGCGCCGGATTCGTACCAGCTGGCCATGACCCACCTTCAGGTCACGCCCGGGCGGTGCATCGCCATCGAGGACGCCACCCCCGGCATCCTGTCGGCGCGGGCAGCCGGAGCGCGGGTGATCGCCGTGCGGGCCGGCAACTTCGCGGGCTATGATCTGTCGCCGGCCGACGTCGTCGTCGACACGCTGGACGACGTCACCGACGAGCTATGTGACCGCCTGATCGCCTGAGCGCCCGGGGGCCGGCGTTGGCCGGCGTTGGCCAACCGGGGCCAATCTGGGCCGGAGGCGCGGCGGCGTTGCGAGGATGGTAAAATAGCAACGTTGTTTGATCATCTCCCACCGGACGTCGTCATCTACGAGGTTGGGCCCCGCGACGGGTTG
>JAXDMH010000824.1:0-8900 GCA_034666225.1 Myxococcales bacterium | reverse complement strand
CACTACGCGCCCGATCCTTCCAGCCAGAACGCGTGCACCATCGGCGGCAACGTCGCGGAGAATTCCGGCGGGCCGCACACGCTGAAGTACGGCGTCACCACCAATCACATCATGGCCCTGGAGGTGGTGCTGCCCGACGGCAGCGTGGCCCACCTGGGCAGCCGCGCGGCGGATGCGCCCGGTTACGATCTGGTCTCGGCCTTTGTCGGCTCAGAAGGGACCTTCGGCATCGTCACGAAGATCTTGGTGCGCCTGACGCCCAATCCCGAAGGCGTCAAGACCGCGCTGGCCATCTTCAACACCGTCAACGACGCCAGCCGCGCCGTCACCGAGATCTTGGCGCGCGGGATCACGCCCGCCGCCATCGAGATGATCGATCAGACCACGCTGCGCGCCGTGGAGGCGTACATTCACGCCGGCTTTCCCCTCGACGCGGCGGCGGTGCTGCTGGTCGAGGTCGACGGCTTTCGCGACGATCTGGACCAGCAGGCCACCCGCGTCGTCGACGCCTGCCGGGCAATGGGGGCGCGTGACGTGCGGCTGGCCCGCGACGACGCCGAGCGCATGAAACTGTGGAAGGGGCGCAAGCAAGCCTTCGGCGCCATCGGCCGCGTGGCGCCCAACTATTACACGCACGACGGCGTCATTCCGCGGTCGAAACTGCCCGAGGTGCTGGACGAGATCGTTCGCATCGGCGCCGAGAACGACGTGCTCATCGCCAACGTCTTTCACGCCGGCGACGGAAACCTGCATCCCGTGATCTTGTTCGACGAACGCCAGGCGGGCGTCATCGATCGCGTGCGGGCAGCGGGCGACGCCATCCTGCGCCTGGTGGTCCGCGTGGGCGGCGCGCTGTCGGGCGAGCACGGCATCGGTTGCGAGAAGATCGACTACATGGGGCTGATCTATTCAGAGGCGGATCTGGGCGAGTTCCGGCGGCTGCGCGACATTTTCAACCCGCTGGGCCTGTGCAACCCGGACAAGGTGATCCCCGGGCCCGGCCGCTGTGTCGAGCTGGGGACAGGCAGCCACGCGCGACCGGTGGGCGTTTGATCCCGACCCCAACGTCAGAGGCTGAACTGTGCGCGACGTTGCAGACGATCGCCGCCAGCGGCGCGCCGATCGATTGCCAGGGCAACGGCACCAAGCGACACCACGGACCGGCGGTTGCCACCAGCGCCAGGCGCGTCAGCGTGAGCGGCCTCGACGCCGTGGTCGCCTATGAGCCAAACGATCTGGTCGTGGCGGTGCAGGTGGGGATGCGCCTTGGCGAGCTGCAGCGCCGGTTGGCGGCGCACAACCAGTGGCTGCCCATCGATCCGCCGTACGCCGATGCGACGCTGGGCGGGATCATCGCCAGCAACAGCGCCGGGCCACGGCGCCTCGGTTATGGGACGATCAAGGATTACATCCTGGGCATGCGCACGGCGAACGCGACGGGGATCGTCACCAAGAGCGGCGGGCGCGTGGTCAAGAACGTGACTGGATATGACCTGCATCGCTTGCACGTCGGCGCATTCGGCACGCTGGGCGTGCTGGTCGAGGTGAACCTGAAGGTGGTCCCTCGACCGGACGTGGTCGGGGTGGTGGTGCTGGGATTTTCCTCGCTGGCGGAAGCTCATCGCCGCCTGCTGGAGATCGCCGCCTCATCCTTGCGACCGGTGGCGCTGGAAGCCGTGGACGGCGTGGTCGCGCAAGCGCTGCGGCGGGCGGTGTGCGACCTGCCGGCCGGCCAGGCGCTGGGCCTGGTGGGCGTGGAAGGGACGCGTCCAGTGTTCGATCGGCACCTGCGTGACTTGAACGTGGCGACGCAGCCTGCATCGTCCTGCCTGGTGCTGGAAGGCTCGGGCGCCGAGGCGCTGTGGGCCGCCATGCGCGACCTGCGCGCCGACGCTGCCTTGCTGGACATGGTGGTGACGCGCGTGGGAGCGACGCCGCATGCGTTGCCGGCCTTGCTGGATGGTCTGGCGCTGCCGCGGGCGGGCGCGCTGGGGACGACGGCGCAGGTGGGGACGGGGCTGGCGCGCGTGGTCTTTCCTGCCGATGATCTGGCCGCCACCGCCGAGATCCTGGGCGTGGCCCAAGAGGTGTCCGCGCGAGCCGGCGGCTACCTGATCGTGGAGAGCGCGCCGCTGGGATTGCCACGACGGTCGCGCTTGCCCTGGAGCGCGGGCGACCGCCCGCTGGATCGGACCTTGCGGCAGGCCTGGGATCCAGAGCGCCGGCTGAACCCAGGAAGGATGCCGGCATGAACCCAGACAGCGAGACGCGTGACGAAACCGACGGCGCCGACAGCGCCGAGGGGCGGGGCGCCGAATGGCCGTCGTTTGAAAAGATCGCCACCTGTGTTCACTGCGGTCTGTGCCTGGAGGCCTGCCCCACCTATCGAGACTTACGGGTTGAGATGGATTCGCCGCGCGGTCGCATTTACCTGATGAAAGGGCTGCGCCAGAAGACCATCGCCCCGACGCCCACCGTGCTGGCCCACCTTGACCAGTGTCTTGACTGTCGCGCCTGCGAAACCGCCTGCCCGTCCGGCGTCGAATACGCGCACATCCTGGAGAAAACCCGCACGGCGTTGCAGCCGGCGCGCCCACAGTCGCCGGCCGGGCGTTTCGTTCGGTGGTTCGCCTTTTCGGCGCTGCTGCCGCATCGGTGGTTGCAGTGGCTGGTGTTCAAGCTGCTGTGGCTGCAACAGGCGCTGGGCCTGGCGCGCCTGGGCGCCTGGCTGGGGCGGCGCGGGCTTTTACCGGGGCGGTTGTCCGCCGCCGCCGCGCAGGCGCCGCTGATTCCCTTTCGATCGTTTCGGGCCGAAAACGCTGCGGCCCGCGATTCGCAGCGAGACGTCTTGTTTTTTCCGGCGCTTGGCAATCGCCGTCGGCGCGTGGCTCTGTTCACCGGCTGCCTGGCCGATCAGCTGTTCGCCGACGTCAACCGCGCCACCGTTCGCGTGCTGACCGAAAACGGCTGCGACGTTGACGTCATCGCCGGCGAACGCTGCTGCGGCGCCCTGCACATTCACAACGGCGCCCGCGACGACGCCAAGGCGCTGGCCCGGGCCAACATCGCCGCCTTCGCCGCCAGCGGCCCGTACGACGCCGTGGTCTCGAACGCCGCCGGCTGCAGCGCCGAGCTGCGCCACTATAGTGAACTGCTCGACGGCGCGCCGGCCGCCGTAGCCTTCGGCGCCCAGGTGCGCGACGTCTGCGAATTCCTCGGCGAGCTAGGGCTGCGCCCGCCAACGGGACCAGCCCGCCGTCAAATGAAGGTCGCCTACGACGAGCCCTGCCACCTGCTGCACGCGCAGAAAATCAGCAATCCCCCGAAAGATGTGCTGCGGTCGATCCCCGGCGTGACGCTGGTGCCGCTGGAAGATGCCGACACCTGCTGCGGCAGCGCCGGCGTCTATTCGCTGCTGCAGCCCGCGCTGTCGGGTCGCATCGCCGCGCGCAAGATCGACGCCATCAAACGCAGCGGCGCCGACGTCGTCGCCACCGGCAACCCCGGTTGCCTGATGCAGATCCAGAACGGCGTGCGCGCCGCCGGATTGCCCGTGACCGTCGTCCACCCGGTGCAGCTGCTGGCCGACGCGTACGAAGACGCCTGATAGAAGACGCCTGATAGAAGACACCTGACTGCCGCCCCCGACGCTATCCCGATCCCGCGCGGCGCAGCGCCTCGCGCAGCTCCGGGTGCTCGTCCATGTACGCCTTGCGGCTCTCGCGGGTGATCTCGGCGACCACCGTCGTGTCGCGCAAGATCTTCGACTGACAGCCCAGGCGCGAGTTCGACCGGACGTCGAAGGCCTTGTCCATGATGTCTTCCTCGCGCTCGCTGGCCGGCGACAGATCGCCCAGGCCCTCCTTGACGTAGACGTGGCAGGTCGAACAGCCGCACACGCCGCCGCAGGCAGAGCCCACCTGGGCATGGGCCTTGTTCGACGCCTCGAGGATGGTGGTCCCCACAGGCACCTCGATCTCGATTCCGTCGGGCTCGAACTTTACCTTGGGCATGTCGTCACCGGTGCGAGTGTCCTCCACCGCCGTGGGTGTGCGCTTGCGCTTCCAGGCGCGACGCCAGGTCGGCCTTGGGCGCGGTCTCGGCCACCTTGGCCTCGACGGTGGCCACCGTTCGCCCGCGCAGCCCGGTTTCCAGGGCGCGGTTCATGCGTCGGGCGGCGAAATCCTTGGAGGCATGATCCAGTCCCTCCACGGCGGCGCGGATGGCGTTGTGGTCGGTTCCGCTCTTAGCCGCCGCCAGCGTTTCAAGCGCCGCGGCGATGGCGTTTCGATCGCCGTCGGTCAGCAACTCGGGGCTGTCGGCCATGGCGGCCCGCGCCGCCGACGCGATCCGCTCGGCCTCGATGCGCTGCTCGGCCAGCAGGCGCGTCTTGACGTCCTCTTCGGCGTGCTCGAATGAATCGAGCAGCATGCGTTCCACCTCTTCGTCGGTCAGGCCATAGCTCGGCTTGATCTGAACGGCGGTTTCTTTGCCCGTGGTCTGCTCGCGCGCCGAAACCCGCAGCAGCCCGTCGGCATCGACGAGAAACGTCACCTCCAGCCGGGCCATCCCCGCCGGCATGGGCGGGATGCCGGTCAAGGCAAAACGCGCCAGCGAGCGACCTTCGCTGACCATCTCCCGCTCGCCCTGTACGACGTGCAGATCGAAACCGGTCTGCTTGTCGGCGAACGTGGTGAAGGTCTGGGTGGCGCCGCAAGGGATCGTCGAATTGCGCGGGATCAGCTTCTCGACGACGCCGCCCATGGTCTCGAGGCCCAGTGACAGCGGCACCACGTCCAGCAACAGCACATCGTCGGTGGCGCGCCCGCCCGCCAGGATCTCCGCCTGCACGGCGGCGCCCAGCGCCACCACCTCGTCCGGATCGATGTCGGTCAGCGGCTGTTGTCCGAACAGCGAGGCCACGAACCGCTGCACCAGCGGCATCCGGGTCGCGCCGCCCACCAGGATCACGCCCGAAAGCGCTCCCGGCTCGACGGCCGCGTCCTTCAGCGCGCGCCGCACCGGCCCCGCACACCGATCCAGCACCGGCTGCACTAGCGTCTCCATCTCTGCGCGCGTCAGCGACAAGGTCCGCGCGCCGGCATCTTCCGGCAACATCAGCGACACGGTGACCGTCTCCGTCTCGGTCAGCGCTTCCTTCGCCGCTCGCGCCGCGTCCAGCACCCGCCGCACCAGCACGCGATCGCCGCCGGCATCGTCGGCGATGCCCAGCGTGCGCAGAAACTTGCCGGCGATGGCCCGATCAAAATCGTCGCCACCCAGCGCGGAGTCGCCGCCGGTGGCTTTCACCTCGAACACGCCGTCCTCCAGCTTGAGGATGGAGATGTCGAACGTCCCGCCACCCAGATCGAACACGGCGAACGTCCCCTCGGCCTGCTTGTCCAGGCCGTAGGCCAGGGCCGCCGCCGTCGGTTCGTTCAGAAGGCGCAGCACTTCCAGCCCCGCCAGCCGGCCGGCGTCGCGCGTGGCCTGGCGTTGCCCGTCGTCGAAGTAGGCCGGCACGGTGATCACCGCACCCTCCAGCTCGCCGCCCAGCTGGGTCTCTGCCCGCTGCCGCAGCACCTTCAAGATCTCCGCCGAGACCTCGATCGGCGTGACGGCCCGCTGGCCGCCCGCCACCTGAAACCGCACCACCGGATCGCCGGGCGCTGCCGGCGCGAATCGATAGGGCGTCAGCTTGCGGGTGGCCTCGGCGTCGTCAGGCCCGCGGCCCATGAATCGCTTGACCGACGCGATCGTGTCTTGCGGCAGCGACGGCGCCAGCCGATCGCGCGCCTCGGCGCCGACGACGATGCGCCCGTCGGCCGAGTAATGAACCACCGACGGCACGATGGCCTGGGTGTCGGTTGCGTCGCGCAAGCAGACCGGCTGGCCTGCCCGCACCACCGCCACCAGCGAATTGGTGGTCCCGAGATCGATCCCGATCGCCCGCCCCTTGCACGCTTCTTTGGTGCGCGACTGCCCCGGCTCGGCGATCTGGAACAGCGCCTCAACCATGAGACGACCCAGACTGCCCTTCGGCCTGCGCCGCGACGGTCTCGTCGTGAATGGCGACCTCGTCCAGGAAACGCCGGTAATAACGAACGGCCACCAGCTCGCGCGCCGCGTCCGCCAACGCCTGGGCCGAAGGCGGGACCGCCCCCGACAACAGCGCCGCCACACGGCTCATCGATTGCTCCGCGCGGGCCCGCATGGCCGTGGCCATCCGCTGCACCTTCGCGTCGTCGCCTTCCAGGCGGGCCTCACCCAGCTCCTGACGCAACTCCAGAATCTCCGCCAGCAATGCCGCGGGCGCCGTTTCCTTCTCGCTCTCCTTGGCGTCAGTTCTCATTAACAACAACCCCAGCAAATACTCCGCGCGCCGCACCGGATTTTTCAACGCCCGCCACGCTTCGTTCAGCTGAACGCTGCGCGCCAGCGAGGCCCGTCGGGCCCGCGGATCGGCCCGCGCGAATCGGTCGGGGTGCAGCTTGCGCGTCAGCTCGCGGTAACGCTGCTCCATCGACGCCACGTCCAGGTCATAGCGTCGCTCGACGCCCAGCACGCCGAAGAAATCGGCCCCCGGGTCGGGCGGCAGCAGCGCGCCACAATGGGCGCACTCCATCCCGCCCCCGGCGGCCTTCTCACACGACCAGCAAATCACGGGGCCCTCTCAGAACTGGACGCTCTCGCCGCAGCCGCATGTGCCCTTGACGTTCGGGTTTATGAACTTGAACCCGCGGGCCATCATCGAGGTGGCGTATTCCAGCGTTGAACCGTCGAGAAAACGGAAGCTCTTGGGATCAATGAAGACCCGCACCTTGTCATCTTCAAACGACAGGACCTTGTCTTCCGGGCGCGGATCGTTGTCGGCCCATTCGAAAAGATATGAAAACCCCGTGCAACCGCCGCCGCGGATCCCCACCCTCAGCCCCTTGGGCGGCGTGGCGCGCCCCTCCGACGCTTTCTTGATCGCCGCGATGGCTCGTTCTGTGACTGCAATGGCCATGACGCTCGCTTAGATGGCGGATTCCGCCTTTTCGTTTCGTTCCGTTCGTTCACCTGGCGCCGCCGCCTTCACCGCCGTCGCCCGTTTGGCCTTGTAATCGGCGATGGCGCTCTTGATGGCGTCCTCGGCCAGCACCGAGCAGTGGATCTTCACCGGCGGCAGGTTCAGCTCTTCCACGATCTGCGTGTTCTTGATCTCCATCGCCTGATCGATGGTCATGCCCTTGACCCATTCCGTGGCCAGCGACGACGACGCGATCGCCGACCCGCAGCCGAACGTCTTGAACTTGGCGTCCTGGATGATGCCCTCATCGCTGATCTTCAGCTGAAGCTTCATCACGTCGCCGCAGGCCGGCGCGCCGACCAGACCGGTCCCCACGCTGGGATCGTTCTTGTCAAAACTGCCCACGTTGCGGGGGTTCTCGTAATGCTCCAGAACTTTTTCGCTATATGCCATGACGACTGTGCCTTTCTCGATTGATCAGTGGGCAGCCCACTGGATGCTCTTCAAATCGATGCCCGCCTGCGCCATTTCATACAACGGCGACAGCTCGCGCAGCTTGTTGATCTTGCCGACCACCAGATTGATGACGAAGTCGACCTCTTCCTCGGTGTTGAAGCGGCCGATGCCGAAACGGATCGACGTGTGGGCCATCTCTTCCTCGACGCCCAGCGCCCGCAGCACGTACGACGGCTCCAGCGACGCCGACGTGCACGCCGACCCCGACGACACCGCCACGTCCTTCAGCGCCATCAGCATCGCCTCGCCTTCGACATAGGCAAAGCTGATGTTCAGGTTGCCGGGCAGCCGGTGTTCCATCGATCCGTTGACGAACGTGTCGGACACCTGCGACTGGATTCCCTTGCGCAGCCGTTCGCGCAGGGCCAGCGTGCGCGCGGCTTCCGCCGGCATCTCCAGCCGGCACAGCTCCGCCGCCTTGCCGAAGCCGACGATGCCCGGAACGTTCAACGTCCCCGAGCGCATGCCGCGCTCGTGCCCGCCGCCGTCGATCAGCGCGGTGATGCGCACGCGCGGTTTGCGCCGCACGTACAGCGCGCCGATCCCTTTCGGGCCGTACATCTTGTGCGCCGACAGCGACACCAGGTCGGCCCGCGCCGCATTCACGTCGAAGGCGATCTTTCCCGCGCCCTGAACCGCGTCGATGTGAAACAGCGCGCCGCGCTCTTTCACCACGGCGCCGATCTCGTCGACGGGATTGACGGTGCCGATCTCGTTGTTGGCCAGCATGATCGACACCAGGATGGTCTTGTCGGTCATGGCCGCCTTGACCGCCGCCGCCGTCACGCGGCCATCGTCGGCCACCGGAACGTAAGTGACTTCAAAGCCTTCTTTTTCGAGACGCTTGCAGGTGTCCAGCACCGCCTTGTGTTCGGTCTGCGCCGTGACGATGTGGTTGCCGCGATCCTTGTGGAACTCGGCCGCGCCTTTGATGGCCAGGTTGTCTGACTCCGTCGCGCCCGACGTCCAGACGATCTCTTTGCCGCTGGCGCCGATCAACGCGCCGACCTGATCGCGCGCCAGGTCGGTGGCCTTCTCCGCCGTCCAACCAAAGCTGTGCGAACGGCTGGCGGCGTTGCCGAAGACGTCGGTGAAGTACGGCAGCATCGCCTCCAGCACCCGCGGATCGACCGGGGTGGTGGCGTTGTTATCCATGTAGATGGGAAGTTTGAGAGCCATGTTGGTTTTCTTGGTCTGTTACTTGGTTTGCTTCTTGTTCTGCTTGCCCTGGTTGCCGGGCCTACCGCCGAGAAATTCCTTCGACCAGCAGCGGGGCCTTCCCACCATGGCCATGAATGCCGCAGGTGCCGCACTCGCCCTGCGAGTGGGACGGTTCACACGAACGACAGCTATCCATGTAAGCCAGCGTCTC
>JAXDMH010000823.1:0-8902 GCA_034666225.1 Myxococcales bacterium | reverse complement strand
GCGCCGCGGCGATCATCGCCGTCGCGGTGTCGCAACAAAAAGCGCCGGACCATTCCCAGGAGTCGTTCCAGGCACGAAAGGCCGAACCGGCAACCGCGGAGAGCCCGACACCGGCAGCACCGCCCACCGCCGGAGAACAACCGGCGGCGCCCGCGGCCGCAGCGGCGGCGCCCACAGCAGCGGCGCCACCGCCTGCGCCCGCCAACGAATCGCCCCAGCCAACCGAATCCGCCAAGGCCACGGAGCCAGTTGCCAACGCGCCGATTCCAGCCCCTGAGGCGACGCCGCCGGCACCGTCGGCTGCGCCGTCAACCGGTGGGAACGCCGAGGCCAAGCCCGCGCCGCCCAGCGTGGCGCGCGCCGGAAAAGAAAAACCGAAAAGCGCGGGGTCCAAGGCCGCCGGCGAACGCAAGCCGACCGTCGCTGTGGTCGGCCCGCCGAAGAAACCGACAGCACCGACCACGGCGTCGGCGACCGTCTCGGCTGCCGACAGCGCCCCCGCCGACGAAGCGAGCGACACCAAGAAGACGGAAGGCAGCGGCGCTGCGGGCAGCGCGCAACGGCCGGCCGTGCAGCATCTCCTGAAGATCACCTCGTCGCCGCCGGGGGCCGACGTGCTCATCGACGGACAGTCGGTGGGCAAGACGCCCTACCAGGCGCGCGAGATCGACGCCGAGGCCCCGCATGCGGTCACCATTCGTCTCGACGGCTATGAGTCACACGAACACATGATCAGCGCTTCGGACTGGCTGAAGCAGAAGGCGAACCTTGAGACGGCCAAGGTGAACGTCAAGCTTCGCAAGCTGGCGGCGGGCACCGCCACCGAACCGACCGCGACCAGGTCCGACAGCGCCCGTGCCGAGCCGCCGAAGACCGAAGCAGCGACCAAGGTCGAGGCCGCGCCCACGGACAAAATTCCCGAAGCGACGCCGGCGCCTGCCGCCACCGAGCCGCCCAAGGCCAAGGACGAGCCGGCGACCGCACCCGCGCCCGCAAAGTGAGATGAGATGATCGGCTCGCGCGTTTTTCCAGCGCGCCGCTGGGGCTGGCTGGGGGCGATGCTGGCCACCACGCTGGCGGGCAACGGCTGCCGCGGCCCCGCATCGGCGCGATCGGCAGCAGATGCTGCTGCGGCCTCCCCTGTCGCGGCCCCCGCCACCAACCCGGCCAGCCCCCCCGCAGTGCGGACGCGGCATCCGCTGCCCCGCATCGACGTGCACATGCACATCGCTCCCGATGGAATCGGACCGGCCTTGAAGATGATGGACGAATGGGGCATCGACGGAGGCGTCAACCTGTCGGGGATGTATCCCGGACCGCCCTACGGCGCGCTGGAGATGCAGCTGGCGGCCGCGGCCAAGACCAGCGGTCGCATCGTCGTGTTCGCCAACACCAACTTTCGCCTGGTGCGCACGCGCAAGGACTATGGCGTGGCCATGGCCGAGCTGCTGGTCGAATCAAAGCGTCTGGGCGCCGTTGGATTGAAGATTCCCAAGGGCCTGGGCCTCGGCTATCCAGCGCCTGACGGCAAGCACCTGCTGCCCATTGACGATCACGGGCTGGATCCGCTGTTCGAAAAGGCCGGCGAGCTGGGCATGCCGGTGGCCATTCACATCGGCGATCCCAAGGCGTTCTGGAAACCGGCCACGCCCGAAAACGAACGGTGGGACGAACTGCGCGCCCACCCCGAGTGGTCGTTCTATGGCGAGCCGGTGCCATCGTGGGAGGCGCTGTACGCCGCGTTCGAAAGGCGCGTGGCCCGCCATCCCAAGACCAACTTCATCGCCGTTCACTTTGGCAACGACCCCGAGGATCCTGATCGGGTGATGAAGATGCTGGATCGCTACCCGAACTTCTACATCGACACCGCCGCGCGCATCCCCGAGCTGGGGCGCCACCCGGTGGAGAAAATGCGGCGCTTTTACGAAAAATACCAGGACCGAGTCCTGTTCGGCACCGACACCGGCGTGGGCGCCACGCCACAAGAGATGATGTTCGGGTCCACCGGCGAGACGCCCCCCGGCCGACCCGACGAGGTCCGTTTTTTCACGTCGACCTGGCGGTACTTCGAGACCCAGGACCGCCAGTTCGAGAGCCCCACCCCGATTCAAGGTCGCTGGAAGATCGACGGCGTCGGCCTGTCCCCGGCGATCTTGCGCAAGATCTACTTCGACAACGCCGCCCACTTGCTGCGCTGGCAACCTCCGGTCAGCGTCGATTCCGCGGCGCCCTGACGTCAGGCGCAAAAACGCGCGGGGCTCCCAGCGAGACCCTTGACTGCCGGTCGCCGCCTCCCATAATGGCCCCCTCATTCCGGAGTAGCTCAGTGGCAGAGCAGGCGGCTGTTAACCGCCGGGTCGGGGGTTCGAAACCCTCCTCCGGAGCTCGGGCGCGAAGCGCCCTCGCACCGTCGGATGCTTTCAGCGGCCGCGTCGGCGCCAAGGGCGCCGGCGCGGGCGTCGAAACCCTCCTCCCTCGGGCGGGCGTGGAGGCGGATGGAAGGGGGTACATGCGGGGGTTCTCCGTCGACGCGCGCGTCAGGGCACCGGGCGGCGGCTCGGCAGTTCCACGTCGGCCATGACGGCCCGGTGATCGGACACGTGCTCATCCATCACGGCGCAGGTCAGAAAGCGAAACCCCGGGCCGGCCAGGATGCGATCGATGCGCATCCAGGGACTCCTGATGGCCGGGAAGGTGTAGCCAAAACCGGAGCCGCGCTGGGCGAATGCGTCCTGGTAATCCCCCAGCCACTGCGCGAAGGCCCAGCTCAGTTGGGGCAGGTTGGTGTCGCCGGCGATGATCACGGGGTTTGTCGAACGTCGCGCCTCCTCGGCGACGGTCTTTACCTGCAGAACGCGCAACTGGGCGTTGAAGCGCATCTCCGCCGAGGCCGGGTTCCAGATACGGCCGCTGAGGATCTCCCGACGCAAGCCGGCCCCGCGCAGTTCGTCCAGGGCCACGCGCGGCGAAATGGGGTGCACGTCGTAAACATCGATCAGGCCGCTGCGCGCCTGGATCCGGTACCGCACATACCGCATCGAACGCACGTCGCCCTCGAATGACACGCCCGGCGGCATGAAGACGTCGACGATCGGATAGCGACTGGCCACCGCGAACTGGTCGGTCTTGCGAAAGGCATAGTCGGACAGGCCGGCGCGCAGGGTCTCTTCGTCGGCGTGCACGCCCTCCTGCATCAGGATCAGATCCGGGTTCACGCTGCGGACGTGACGAATCACGTTGGCCAGCCCGAACCGCCCCTCGTCAATGTTCAAGCTGACCACGCGCAGGACGTCGGCCCCTACCGTGGGGGCGGCATGGCGCGACAGGTGGAGGCCCATCAGCGGAAACAGCAGCACCAGCGCCGCGATGACCTGCGTGATCAGCCAGCGATACGCGCGCCCAAACAGCAGCGCCAGCGTCAGCACCGGCCACGGCACGGCAAATCCCACCCGCGGCAAATAGAGCGCCACGGTCGTCCCCCACCATTGCTCGCCCACCAGACGAAACGCCGCCACCACCAGCAACAGCGCCACCGGATACCCGACGGCCAGGGCACGAACAGCCCACCAGAACAGGCGACCCAGCCGCCCCGCGACCCTTTCTGTCATGCGCTCCAAGTTTCTATCGCGGACGCCGCCGCATCGCCATACGCTGCGGAGACGATGAAGCGATTCTTGCTGGTCGCCGTCGCGCTTGTCCTGGGTGGGGGCGCCTGCGGCGGCGGCGCCGCTGGCAGCGGCGGTTCAGGCGGAGCGGCCGGCGCGGGTCCTGGTGGCAGCGGCGGTTCAAGCGGAAGCGGCAGCGGCGGAACCGCCGGCGTCGATGCGGCGGTGGGCGGTTCCACGGCCGACGCCACGATCGCCGACGCGGGCGGTGACCTCGGCGACGAAGCAACGCCACCCCAAGACGCAATGATCGACGCGCCGATCGACGCACCCGCTGCAACCACGTCATTCGTCTACGTCAGCGGCTACGCGGAGCCGATCACCGTGTTCACGTTGAACACCGCCACCGGCGCCCTGACACCGGCCAGCACGGCATCGACGGGACCGGACGGTCAGCCCACATCACTGGCCTTCTCACCGGACAAACGAACCCTCTACGCGGGCGACGAACAGAAAGATCTCCCCATGAGTCGGGTGATCGCCTTCGCCATCAATCAAGCGACCGGCGCCTTGACGGAGGTCAACCGCCAGGGGACGGGCGGCACCACGCTGGCCCACGTGGGCGTTCACCCCAGCGGCAAATGGGTGCTGTCCGCGAACTATGGGACCGGCGACGTGACGGTCTTTCCCGTCCGTTCAGACGGCGGCATCGGCGCGGGCATGCCGCGGGTGTCGGCCGGCGGACAGGCGCATTACATCCTGTTCGATGCCACCGGCCAGTTCCTCTTCGTCCCCTGCCTGGCCTCCCACCACGTCGCCATGTTTCGCTTCGCCGACGGCGTTCTGACCCCGAATGATCCGCCGACGGTGCCTGTCACTGGAAGCCCACGGCACATGGTGTTTTCGCCCGACCAGCGGTTCGTCTATGCGCTGACGCAGAATGAAAGCATCATCCTCTCGTTCAGCTTCGACAAGACGACCGGCCGACTGACGCCGCTGGAGACGGTCAACGCAACACCCAGCCCGTCGCTGGGCGCGCACATCGCCGTGCACCCCTCGGGAAAGTTTCTCTACGCATCCAACCGGTCGGACAACAGCGTGGCCATCTTCACCGTCGACGGCGCCAGCGGGCGCCTCAGCCGCGTCGGGTATCAGCGGGACATGATCGCGTACCCCTGGGGGTTCAGCATCGATGCCACGGGCCAACTCTTGCTGGTGGCCAGCGATCGCAGCGCCACCGTGTCGGTTCACCACATCGATCAGACGACGGGAACGCTGCAGCGACTGGGGATGCCGGCCACGGTGGCGATGCGGCCGACCTTCGTGGGCGTCCTGTCGCTGCCTTGATCGCCTGCTAGATTCTGGGTATCTCGCTCGCGCCGGCGCCGCACACCGTTTTTCTGCTTTCGCCCGCCAACCTCGGCGGCCAGCGGGCGGGGTACGTCCTCAATCCAGACGCCACCTTCCCGCTGGCGCGTCGACTCCACTCGCCCGGCGGTGCCCCCCTGCGCGACGTGTTCAGCTTTGTCAGCGGGCTCTATTTTCGCGGCAAGGCCGCCTATGCGTCCGCCTTCGGCCGCCCGCCGCCCGATCTGACGGGCGCCCTGGTGATCACCCCCGGCGAAGGGCTGCAGTTGCTCGACGAACCGGTGACGCCTGACCGCATCCGCGGCTGGGCGGCGGTCGCCGTCGACCAGCGCAACTCACAATTCACCGAACCGCTGGTCGATCACGCCGCCGCCCTGGAACGCGCGCACGGCGCCACCACGCGCTTTGTGCTCCTGGGGAGCATCGCCACGGACAAATACGTGCGCCCGCTGGCGCGCGTCTTCGGCGATCACCTGTTGTTCCCCTCGACGTTCATCGGACGCGGCGACATGAGCCGGGGCGCGCTCATGCTGCGGGCCTCCCGCGACGGACAGGAGCTGGACTACGAAGCAGTGGAGACCGCCGTCCGCCGACGCCCCACCGACCGGACGCCGGTCAAGCCCGACGCGAATCTGGCATAGCGGGCGACCTCCGCCTGAAAGCTGCGCGTCGCCGTCGCGCCGAGGCGCCGCAACCACAAGGTCTCGACCGGGCCGTCGGCACCGGCGGCGCGCCGCCAGTGACCGACCACCTGGCCGTCGGCGACGATGGCGTGCGTGAACTGGACCTGCCCCGACGAAAGCACGCCGGCCTGCCCGGCCAGATTAGCCAGGTTCAGCAAGCGGCGGGTCTCTCCATACCCGATGATGTATTCGTCATAGCCCTGCAACAGCAGGACGCCCGCTGGTCCACCGGCGGCGTTCGGGCCGGGCGCCGGCTCGCCCATCCAATAGACATGGTCACCCGCGACCAGCCGATACAGGTGAGACGCCGCCGCTTCCAACCCGCGTTTCGCGTCTGCGCCGCTCAGGCCAGCCCACCAGGCAAGGTCTTTCACGGTGGCGGGACCGTGACCGGTAAAATAGCGACGCGCCAGCGTGGCCAGCGCCTCATCGCGCGGAACGCGCGCGGACCGCGGCGCGCGTTCGTCGACCAGCGCATAGGTTTGTTGCTTGCCGCGGGCGGCGCCGCTGCAAACCACCAGGTCCAGTTCGGCGCGCATCATCAAATGGCCCAGGCGCTGCCCCTGGGCGGTGATGCCGCCCGCCTGCAAGGCCGCCGCGAGCTCCGCGCGCGTGAGGTGTCGTCCCGCCGCCAGCGCCTTGGCGATCAGCTTGTTGCTCCTGGCAAACGTGGCGTCGGTGAGACCCAGCTTGCGGTCGTAATAGGCCATCGCTGCCTTGATGCGCGGAGCGGTCAGCGTGACCAGCCAGCGAAGGTCGGACGCCAACACGAAATGCCAGGTCGGACGCAGGAGGTGCGTGCGCAGGATGGCGCCCTTCGCCAGCAACTGATCAACGCCGTCGACCTGCACGTTCCGTGACCGCTGACCCAGCGACCACTTGGCCACCGCCAGTTCCTGCGATTGAACCGCGACCAGCCGGCGCACGACGTCGACGGGATGATCCGCGGGCGGACCGATCAGGCGCTGGGTGCGCAGACGCAGCCGCGCGATGGCTGCGTCTTTCATGACCGCGACCTTTGTACCCGCGGCCATCCGGCAGAAAAGCGAAAACGACGCCGAACGGCCCTGGTCAGTTCGTGCAGCCGGTCAGGGTCAGCTCGTGAATAGACCACCAGGGACCGGCCTTCGATCCCACCTGGGTGATGCGAAAGGCCTTCATGGTGGTGGCCGCCGGAAATCTGACGGTGAGATCATCTGAACCTGCTGCCGCCGCGGCCGGCGCAAAGTCGACGAAATTGGTCCCTGTCGTGGCGAACTCGACCTTGTAATCGGCGGGCCCATCGCCGTTGGTGGTCACCAGATGAATACCGGTCAGGGTCACGCTATGAGGAAACGTGAGGATCACCGTCTCGGCGCCGGCGCTGCCTTGCGGCCGGCCAGAGGTGTATCGGGTGCCGAGGTCGCCGTCGATCGCAAAGGGCGGATCCTTCGATCCCGCCGGAATATTCGTGCACGAGGCGGTGTCGCACAGCGTGTTCGCCTTGATGGTCCAGTTGTCTCGATTGCAGCCGTCAATCGCCGGCATGCCGCCCGTGCCGCTGGCGCCGCCAGTTCCATTCGCGCCGCCGGTTCCGTTGGCGCCGCCGCTGCCGGCGGTGCCGCCGTCGGAAACGCGCCCACCCGAGCCGCCCGTCCCGATCGCGCCGCCGCTGCCCACGACACCGCCCGAGCCAGCGCCGCCCGTGCCGAGCATGCCGCCGGAGCCGCCGCCCGTTCCCGGGTCGGGCGGGACGATGTCGCCGCCGCTGCCACCGGTCGGCTCGCCCTGCCCACCTGTTCCCGGGTTGTCGACGCTGGTCTCGCTGCCAGAGTCGGAACGGGACAATGACAGGTGCCCGTCGAAACTCTCCGCGCTGCTGCAGGCCAGTCCCGCGCAAGCGAAGATCGCCACCGCGAACAGAAGCCAACCGCAAGCGCTCCGTCGCGGGTAGCCAGAAGGCTGTCGGTCAATCACCGGCATTACCTGGTGCCTCAGTAACGAACTCGGCGAGAACCGGCGCAACCTTGAGATGACCTGCCGAAAAGCGCGTCGCCTGCCGGCCCGGGCGGGCGATGGTGTAGCCTCCCGGCGGTGAGCAAGACCGACGAAGAAGCCGCCACGCTGCTGGCGATCGAGGGGCGTGAGGTTCGCATCACTCACCCGGACAAGGTTTACTTCTCGCGCGACGTCAAACTGACCAAACTGCAATTGGTCCATTATTACCTTTCGGTAGCGACGGGAGCGCTAGGCGGCATCCGCGACCGGCCCCTGGTACTCAAACGATTCGTCGACGGGGCCGATTCACCTCCATTTTACCAGAAACGGGCGCCGGACAAGCGTCCTTCTTGGTTGCGCACCGTGACGCTGTCTTTTCCGTCGGGGCGCACTGCGCAAGAGGTGGTCGTCGACGACGCAGCGGGTCTCGCCTGGATCGTGAATCTGGGCTGCATCGAGCTGCACCCCCACCCTGTTCGCGCCGCTGATCTCGAGCACCCGGACGAGCTGCGCATCGATCTCGATCCCGGCCCCGGCGTCGTCTGGGATGACGTGCGGCGCGTGGCGCTGGAGGTGAATGCACTGATGCAAGAGCTGGGATTGCAAGGCTGGCCCAAGACCAGCGGCTCACGCGGCATGCACGTCAATGCGCGCCTTCATCCGCGCTGGACCTTCAGCGAGGTGCGGCGCGCGGCGCTGGCCTTCTCCCGCGAGATCGAACGGCGCGCGCCGACGCTGGCCACGTCGAAATGGTGGAAGGAAGAACGCCGCGGCGTCTTCCTGGACTACAACCAGAACGCCAAGGATCGCACCACCTGCTCGGCGTATTCCGTGCGGCCGCTGCCGGACGCGCGCGTCTCGGCGCCTCTGCGCTGGGACGAGGTCGCGGCCTGCGAGCCCGCCGACTTCACGGTGCAGACCATGCCGCAACGACTGGCCGCCATCGGCGATCCGCACGCCGGTATGGACGACGCCGCCGGATCGCTGGAGCCGCTCCTGGCGCTGGCCGCGCGTGATGAGACCGCGGGGCTGGGCGATGCTCCCTGGCCGCCGCACTTTCGCAAGATGGACGGCGAGGCGCCGCGCGTGGCTCCCTCGCGCGCCAAACGGTCCGTTCGCAACAAGCCAGAAACGGCGGACTCTCCGTCGGCGGCAACATCGGCGTCTCCCGCGCCGCGAAAAAGCCGCCGCTCGACGATGCCGCTGGTCACCGTCGCCAACTCGCCCGACAAGGAAGCGGCGCTGGCCGGCCTCGAGCGCTGGAAAGCA
>JAXDMH010000822.1:0-3412 GCA_034666225.1 Myxococcales bacterium | reverse complement strand
GCTGTTCGCCAACCGCCCGGCTGGTGGCTCGTCGGGGCCCAGCCCGCTGACCTTGCGACGCAAGAGCGTGCTCGACTATGTCACCGAGGACGTGACCAGCTTTGGCACGCGGCTGGGGACGGCAGATCGCCTGAAGATCGCCGCGCACCTGGATTCCATTCGCAAGCTGGAGACGCAGCTGTCGGCGGCCAGCAACACGGCCACCTGCATGCCGGTTGATCCCGGTAACCCGGCCGACTATCCGGCGTCGATGAAGGCGTTCAACGATCTGGTGGCGATGGCCCTGCGCTGCGACCTCACCCGTTCGGTCAGCCTGACCTGGGCCGACGACGGCGGCAGCGGACCGAACAGCATGCCCTTCATCGGCGTGGGCGACGTGCACGGCGTCGCGCACCAGGGCGCCGCCGGTTACGCCAGCAAGATCAAGGTCGACACCTGGTACATCACGCAGCTGGCCTATCTGGCCAATGCGCTGAACGCCACGGTCGAAGGCAATGGCACGGTGCTGGACAACAGCCTCATCGTCATGGCCAACGACATGACCGAAGGATCATTTCACTCGGTCAGCGCGGCCCCCATCGTTCTGGTGGGCAGCGCCGGTGGCGCCCTGCGCGCCGGACGGAACGTGCAGGTGGGAAGCTGGGCGGGCAAGACCGGCAACTACTGGAGCAGCGGCAAGACCGGCGTGCCGCACAACAAGCTGCTGGCGTCGATCTCGAACATGCTGGACGTCCCCACCGACGCCTTTGGAACCGGATACGCCGGGACGCTGACCGAGCTGACGTAACGGTAACGGCCGAGCGCGCTATGTCTTGATCAGGAAGTCCAGCGTGGGCGTGGTGCCCATGCCGGGGACCTGATTGAGCACTGAGTCCGACGCGCCCATCAGCTTGGCAACGGTCTTCCAGATCACCTCGCCGGGGATGCGGTGGTCGTTGTTCGTGACGCCGGTGGGATCAGGCACGCCGGTTGTGAGGCTGGGGACGTGATACGAGAACGTGTGGCCGCCTGCGGAGGTGCTGGCCACGCGGATGTCGCCGTAATAGCCGCCCTTGACCTTGCCCCCCGCCAGGATGACCCAGTTCTCGCCCTGGTCGCCGTTCGAGTTGGCCGCTGGTGAACGCGAGCCGTCGCAGGTGTACATGGCGATGAGGGTGCGATCCCAGATGCCGGCCGCCTTCACCTTCTCGATCATCCGGGCCAGGCAGGGCGCCAGCATCAGGGCATAGCAGTCGACGTTGGCCTTGGGCCGCGTCTCGTGCTGGTCGATGAATTCGATCTCGCCGGCCGCCGAGCGCGTCAGGCCGCTGGTCAGCAGCTTGTAACCGATTCCCCACGCCTGCCAGGGCTGAAACTTCACCGCGGTCAGCGAATCGGCGTCCTGCTTGATGCCGGGCCAGTTCGTGGTGCCGTTGGGGTTCTGTTCGGGGACGCCCTCTTTCCAGTAGGCGATCTCTTCTGGCGTCAGCGGAATGGTGACCTTGCCGCCCACCACGGAGCCGGCGTTGGGATCAAACAGCAGCTTCTGGGCCGACGTCACCTCGGCGCCGTGATCGTCGACGGCCGACTTTGGCAGGCGCCGTCGCTGCAGGAACGTGGGATCGACGCGCTTGAGAATGCGGGCGAACAGCTCGGCCTCGTCCGCTGTCGGCAACACCTGCGGCAGGGCCATGCCGTCGACCGACTCTGGAAAGGCCTTGTAGACCTGGTCGACGGAGTACATCCGATCCAGCTCGGAGCTTTGCAGCCCGGCGCCGTAGTGAAAGCAGGTGTGCTTGTCGCGGGTGATGCCTTTGAACGCCACGCCGTTGCGCAGGCCGGGGGTGATCTGCTGCTGCAGGTAATTGTGCAGCGAGGCCGGCGTGGGGAACGCCGACTGCATCTTCTCGACGCCGGTGGGAAATTGCTTGGTCGGATCGCGCGTCCACATCGGCTGCTGGCCAGGGCCCGGGCTGGTGGTGGCCCCGGGGGAGCGCGTGCGGTTGGCGGCCTGGTGATAGTGGATGGCGCCCGGGGTCAGCTCGTTCAACGGCAGGAAGGCGATGTTGTCGATGTGCGGCTCCAGCACCTTGGACTGGGGCGTCAGGTAGACGCCGTTGCTGGTCTTGATCAGCTCGTTCGACTGAAAGAACAGCGCGACCTTTGTTCCGGTCTCACCGCGGATCAGGTTTTGATCGGTGGCCAGGCCCGGCGCCACGGCCACCTGGATCCAGTAGTTCTGGTCGCGGCTGTTGTGTTCGTAAAAGTACGTCGGCGGGTTGGCCTCCGCCGACGCCGCGTGGGCGGTGCCCAGCAGGAGATCGTTGACCCCGTAACGAAGCGCCGCGGGAATGCCGGGCGCGAACAGGGCGAGACCGAGCTGCTTGAGAAATCGCCGGCGCGATTCCGGCGGCAGATCGGACAGCGAAGGCATGCTCTTGCGCGACAGACTCATTGCGAACCTCCAGCAGCGACGGTGACCGAACGAACCACCGAGGCGTCGGTGAACAGCGCCAGGATGATCTCCTGCAGGGTCGGATTCGGATTCTTGGCCCGAATGCGCGCGCCCAGCCCGGGGAACAATTTTTCGTCGTAGGTGATGGCCTGATCGGGGACGCCCAGCAGATAGTCGAGGTAACGCTTGGCCGCGCACTCAACGAACGTCGGGCTGTCGACCATGATGCGGGCGGCCTCGGCCAGATTCTTGGCCGGCTTGCCGAACATCTGAATTCCCTCGAGGCCGGTGCGCGCAGGGTCCTGCAGATGCGAGGCCATGAGACCGTTCAGCGAACGGCCCAGCTCGCCCATGGGATCCTGAACGCCGTTGGCCGCTTCCTTCCACAGGCCCGTGCCGTCGAACTTCACGAAGAACTGCGCGTGAACGCTGAACTGACCGTGGCAGATGTAACAGCCGAAGCCGTTGTTGGCCAACGAGGCGCCCCGGGGATCGGTCTGCTCCTGCGGTGAATTGGCCTGAAACAGTGGCATCAACCAGGTCTTCTCCACGCGGGGCTGCAGCACGTCCTCCATCGGGTACTGCCGGCAGGCGAAGTTCAGCAGCATGGCCGACGCGCGCGACAGGTTGAAGCGGCTGGTCCGTCCGCCGATGAAGGCCCTGGTGGTGATCACGCCGGCGCTGTACGGCGCGCCGGTGTCGCAGGCCCGCGCGCTGAGATCCTTGTCGTAACAGGTATCGGACAGGATGACGTCGGACCACGGCCTCTTGTTCTTGACGATGTAGGCGACCAGATTCCCTGGCAGATCGAAGTCGACGTCGCGCAGCTGGCCACTGACCTGCAGCGTCTCTTCCAGAAACCGCCGACTGGAGGCGATGAAGACGTCCTCGGTCGTCCAGGCGGCGATGATCGGCTCGATGGCGCAGCCCTTCTTTGCCGTGATCTGGCTGCGCTCGTCGGGCGTCAGGACGCGCTGG
>JAXDMH010000821.1:0-6003 GCA_034666225.1 Myxococcales bacterium | reverse complement strand
GACTCCGCTTCGACGCAGGAGAAGAAAAAGGCACCGCCGCCTGCGCCCGCGTCGTCGTCGTCGTCGTCGCCCGCGCCGGCATCGCCCTCCAGCACGCTGCCCGCACCGTCGGCCGCCTATCCACCGCCGCCGGCGCCTCCTTCAGCACCGCCGCCGCCAGCGCCCGGGCCACCCGGCGCGAATGCTCCCGGCGCGCCACCCGCCGGCTATCCGCCTGCCGGTTATCCGCCGCCCGGTGCGCCGCCGCCCGGTGCGCCGCCGCCCGGCTATCCGCCGCCCGGTGCGCCGCCGTATGGAGCGGCGCCCGCTCCCGGCTATCCGCCTGGTTACCCACCGTACGGCTATCCGCCGCCCGGGCCGGGATATGCCTACCCCGGCTATCCGCCTTATCAGGGCTACCCCAACGCCTACTATCCCTACGCGCCGCCGCAGAAGGGGCCAGGCGCTCATACCCACGATGGTTTCTATCTGCGGATGGGGTTGGGCGTCGGCGGGATGAGCCTGTCCATGGACAACTCCGGAACCAAGACCGAGATCGGAGGAACGTCGTTCGGCGTCGCCTTTGCCTTCGGCGCCGCGCTGACACGACACCTGATCGTCTACGGCGAATTCTTCACGGTCGGCACCAGTGATCCCAACGTCAAGGTGAACGGCCAGAGCCGGACTCTGGACACCGCCAACGCTTCACTGTTTGGCATCGGGCCCGGCGTCACCTACTACTTCGGCGAGAGCAACTTTTACCTGTCAGGAACCCTGGCCCTCTCGCAGATAACCTTCACCGGCGCCCTGCAGGACAACCGCGCGCAGTCCGACACCAACTGGGGCGCCACCTTCAAGATCTCCGCCGGCAAGGAGTGGTGGGCCTCCGACAACTGGGGTCTGGGCATCGCCGCCCAGCTGGCCTTGGGTTCGATGAAAGACGACCACCTCGCCGTTCAGGAGTCCTCCACGCCGGCGTGGAGCGTCGGCGCCTTCACGCTGCTCTTCTCGGCGACGTACAACTAAGACGCTGTCCCCGATTGCTCTCGCAAGGTGGCAAGCCAGCGATACAGCCCGTCACGAACGGTGGGTAATGAAAAGAAGCGCCGCCGTGGCGCTCACGGGCAGCCCCAGCGTCCGCCCGTGCAGACGCAGCTATCGTCGTTCACGTTGGGGCATTTGACGTCGTCGGTGGCACAGGCCGCGTTGTTCACGACGTTCTGGGGCGCGGGGCAGCGATCGCCGCTCGCGTCCGGCGGGGGACTGAAACACCTCCAGCCTCCCAGGGCGCACTGGCAGCTCACGCCGCGCCCGTCGGGGCAGGTCAGCCCTTCGGACCGGCAGTCAGCGTTGTCCACGATGCTCGGAGGCTGAGGGCAACCGGCGGGGGCGTCGACGCGGGTGTCGCTGCCGCCCCCGTCACGTCCGCCCGTGCCCCCAGCGCCGCCGGTGCCGGCGACATCGCTGCCGCCGCCGTCACGGCCGCCGGTACCCGGTGTGCCGCCGGTGCCCGGTGTGCCGCCGGTGCCCGATGCCCCGCCCGTGCCGGAGACGCCGCCGGTCCCCGAAGCACCGCCCGTCCCCGTGGCGCCACCGGTAGCCCCGCCTCCGCTGCCGCCAGCGTCCCCGTGCGCCCCGCCGTCGGACCGGTTTTGTGGCGTCGAATCACTGCCGCAGCCCCCGCCGAGCCCAACCGACGCGACGGCGCAGAACAGGATGAAGACCGAACGCGTGAAAGCCTTTTGCATGGTGATCCTCTCCTATGCCGGGCCGATCGCGATCGGACACGCTCCGATGATCTATTCGACGACGGGCATCATGGCGGAACCCTCAGATCAGACGATGTTGCCGTCGGCGTCGCGGATCTGCGGCGCCGGCAGGCCGATGGCGCGCAGCTCTGGTTCGATGGTGGCGCGGTTGCCCACGATGACGATGCCGACGCCGTCTGCGTCGATGTGGCGGCCAGCCAGCGCTTGCAGCCCGGCGGCGTCGTACTGATCCAGCTGGGCGACGAAGCGGCCCGGCTCGTCGAGTGGGAGATCGTAGAGGCGAATCTCGCCGTAGGTGGCGGAGAGGCCGGCGGTGGTCGACATCGCTTCGGCGGCGCGGCCCAGCAGCGTGGCGCGCGCCTTGGTCATTTCGTCGACGGTGATGGGCCGTTCGCTGATGCCGCGCAGCTCGGTGAGAAATTCCGTCACCGACGCCGCCGTCACCTCGGTCAGCACCGATGCCCGCGCGGTGAAGGCGCCCGCGTGGCGCATGAAATTGAAGCTGGAGCTGGCGCCGTAGGTGTATCCCTTCTGCTCGCGCAGATTGAAATTCAGCCGGCTGGTGAAGCTGCCCCCCAGGATGGCATTCAGCATGCGCAGAGCGGTTCGCTCCGGCGACGTGCGCGGCTGGCCGGGCGCCACGATGCGAATCACGCTCTGGGGCGCGTCCGCCCGATCGACCAGCACCAACCGCGGCGGCTGGCCCGGGCGTCCCGGCGGCGGCACCGGCGGGATCTCGCCCGCGGTCCAGGCGTGGAAGGCGCGCTCCAGTTGACCCGGCAGCTCGGCCGGATCGATGTCGCCGGCGACGATCAGGGACGCCTGGTTGCTGCGCCATTGCTGGGCGGCAAAGCGCGCCACGTCGGAAAGGCTGATGCGCGCCACCGTCGATTCGTGGCCTTCGGAAGGCTGGCCGTAGGGATGCTTGTCGCCGTAAAGAACGCGATCGGCCACCACGTTCGCCACCGCTTCGGGCTGGTCGCGGCGCTGGGCAAGGCCGGTGAGGCGATCGCTCTTGACGCGTTCCCAGTCGGCGGGCGAAAGGCGCGGGCGCAGCAGCACGTCGGCGGCGATGGCCAGCGTCGCTTCGAACCCTTTGCGCGGCACTTGAATGTTCAGCTGCGAACCATCGCGCCCGGCGCCCAGCCACAGATCGGCGCCCAGCTGTTCCAGATCGGCGGCCAGCTCCAGCGCGTTGCGATCGCCCGCCCCCTCGTCCAGCATCTCGGCGGTCAGCGACGCCAGCCCGGTCAGGCCCGGCGGCTCCGCGTCCGAGCCGGAGCGCAGCATCAGCGTCATCGATACGATGGGCGCCGCGTGACGGGCGATGGCCACCACCTCGAGGCCGTTGCTCAGCACGAATCGCTGCAGGGCGGGCGTGCGCAGCGGCGGCAGCGGCCCCACCGGCGGGGCCGCCAGCATCTCGTCGGGCGTGGCCGTCACGCCGCTTCCGCCTTGCCCAAGGTCGGCTGGATCGGCTGCTCTTCGGGCAGGACGCGCAGGTCCAGGCGGTGGCCGGCCGCCACCTTGGCCAGGGCGTCGCGCACCGACGCCACCGTGGCCGCTTCATAACGGGAGAGGTCCTGCTGGACGGCGCCCGGATCGCCCAGCAGGTGCTGATAGTGGTTCAGCAGATCGGCGCGCGTCTGCAGATGATCCAGGCCCTTGAAGAAATCGGCCAGGTGGCTGTTGCGCGCCCGCTCCAGTTCTTGGGTGGTCGGCCCTTGCGACACCAGCCGATCCAGTTCCTCGTCGACGGCCCGCTGCATGTCATCCAGGGTGAATCCCGGTTTGGCGGTGGCGCCGATCTGGAACAGGGAACCCAGCATCTGCGAGCCCTGGTAGGCAAAGGCGTCCTGGGCCATGCGCCGGTCGAACACCAGCGTCTTGTAAAGGCGGCTGGACTTGCCGCCGCCCAGGATGTGCGCCGCCAGATCCAGATCGGCGTCCCCCGGCGCGTACAGCGCCGGCGAATGCCAGGCCAGGCGCAGGCGCGGCAGCTGCACCTTGTCGGTCAGCGTGATGGCTTGATTGGCGGGCAACACTGCCGGGCCGGCCGAGGCACGTTGCGGGGCCGGCCGCCGCTGTTGCCACCCAAAATAACGGTCGACCAGGGCGCGCGCTTCCGTCGGATCGAAGTCGCCGGCGATGACCAGGCTGGCGTTCGACGGTCGGTAGAACCGCTCGAAGAAGGCGCGCACATCGTCAACGCTGGCCGCTTCCAGGTCGGCGTGCGAGCCGATGGTCGGCCAGTGATAAGGATGCTGGGGCGGGTACATCACCCCGGGAATGACCAGCTCGGCGCGCCCGTAGGGGCGGTTCTCGTACGATTGCCGCCGTTCGTTTTGCACGACCTTGCGCTGGCGGCCCAGCTCGTCCTCGCTGATCACCTCGGCCAGCGTGGCCATGCGATCCGCCTCCAGCCACAGGAACGTCTCCAGCAGGTTCTTGGGCCCCACCTCGTAATAGTTCGTGCGGTCGTTGCTGGTGGTGCCGTTGTTGTGGCCCCCCCACATCTCCATCACAGCGTCGAAGGACGGATAGGGGGCGTTCTTGGACCCCATGAACATGAGGTGCTCGAACAGATGGGCAAAGCCGGTGCGGCCGGGATCTTCGTCCTTGGAACCGACGTGGTACCAGAGGTCGACGACCACCAGCGGGCTGGAGTGATCCTCGTGAAGGATCACCGTCAGGCCGTTGCCGAGAATGTGGCGCTCAAACGGGATCGTGATCAAACGGTCAATATTGTGGCACGAACAGCGGCGCGGCGCGATCAGGCGGCGTGAGAAGGGGCGGCGGGGTCGTTGCTGGCCCGTGGCCCCGAGGCGCCGTGGGCGTAATCTTCCAGGAAGGTGATGAGGTCTTCCCGTCGCTGGTAGTACTCCGGGTGTTCGATGACGGCGGTGCGCTGGCGCGGGCGTGGGAAGGGCACCTTCAAGATGCCGCCGATGCGCGCCTCGGGACCGTTGGTCATCATGGCCACGCGGTCGGACAGAAACAGCGCCTCGTCAACGTCGTGGGTGACCATCAGCGCCGTGGTTTGATGCCGCGACCACAGGTCGATCAACACCTGCTGCAGTTCATAGCGGGTCAGCGCGTCCAGCATGCCGAACGGTTCGTCGAGCAGCAGCACCTTGGGGCGCAGGGCAAAGGCGCGGGCGATCCCCACCCGCTGCTGCATGCCGCCCGACAGCTCGGCAGGTTTCTTGGTCAGCGAATCGCCCAGGCCCACCAGCTCCAGCGTCTCCGTCACCAGCGCGCGCTGATCGCGGCGGGGCAGGTTCGGCATGGCCTGCTCGACGCCCAGAAGCACGTTGTCGAAGGCGGTCAGCCACGGCAGCAGGCAGGGCGCTTGAAAGACCACGCCGCGATCGGGGCCGGGTCCGGTGATCTCGCGCCCCTCGATGAGGACGCCGCCTTCGGTGCCGGTGGTGAGGCCCGCGACGATTGACAGCACCGTCGATTTGCCACAGCCGGAATGACCGATCAGCGTGACGAACTCCCCCTTCTTCAAGGCCAGGTTGAAATTGCGCACCACCGTGCTGGGGCCTTTGGGCGTGGGGAAGGTCTTGGTCAGATACGTGATCTCCAGGTATTTCTGGATGAGCGGGTTCTGCGCGTCGGGGATCAAGCGGCCGCTCCGGCGACCGCGGTCGATGTCGTCGAGGTCGTCGATGTCGTCGACATGGTGGTCGTCGTTGTCGTGGTGGCGGGCCGTTTGCGGCCGCCCGGGCCCAGCAGGTATTCGATGACCTGGTTGCGGATGCGGGCGAACCGCGGATCGTGGTTCAGCGCCTTGCGATCGCGCGGGCGTTCGATGTCGATGCGAATGTCCTGACCGAACGTGGCGGCCGGCCCGGCCGACAGCGGGATGATCCGGTCGGCCAGCAAGATCCCCTCGTCGACGTCGTTGGTGATCATGACGACCGTCTTCTTCGTCTTCTTGTTTTCCTTGTCTTGTTCGTCGGCGGCCCAGATCCGTTCGATCTCACCCTGCAGGGTGGCCCGGGTCAGGGCGTCCAGCGCCGACAGTGGTTCGTCCATCAGCAGGATGCGCGGGTTCATGGCCAGCGCCCGGGCCAGCGACACGCGCTGGCGCATGCCGCCCGACAGCTCGCTGGGGCGCTTGTCGCGCGCCGGCCCCAGGTTGACCATCTCCAGATAGCGCTGGGCGTGGGCCCGCTTTTCGGCCACCGTCAGCGCGGGAAACAGCGGCTCGACGGCCAGGTAGATGTTCTCGAAGGCCGTCATCCAG
>JAXDMH010000820.1:0-2659 GCA_034666225.1 Myxococcales bacterium | reverse complement strand
CTGTTCGGCACGCTGTCGGGGTCCTGCCCCGAAGAGCAGCGGGCGGCCCCGCGCGCCGCAGAAGCGGTGGCGGCCGCCGACGCGCGCGAGATCAGGTACGCCTTCGACCGCGCCGAGGGCGTGGCCGCCGTCGGTCAGCTGCGCGTTGCCGAGCTGTGCGGAAAGCGCGCCGGCGACACCCGCCTGATGGACGACATTCACGGCCGCCGCGGCGCCCTGGAGGCGCGCATCAACAGCGACTACAAGGCGCTGCGCATCACCATGCGGCGGGCCATCGCCCGCGACGATTTCAAGACCATCGCCCAGACCGCCAATCAGCTGCGTCGCCTGGTCGGGCATCGCCCCGGCCGCTATCTGGCCTGGCTGGGCGAGCTGGAGCGGCGGGCCGTCGACGAGGTTGCCCGCAAGGAAAAGGAAGCGAAGGAAGCGCTGTGACGACCATGAACTGCCAAAGCAAGCTGAGGGTGACGCTGCTGCTCAGCGGATGTCTGATAGGCGCCGCGGGATGCGCGACGGCGGCCGGCAAGGGTGGCGTTTCGACGGGCGCGGCGTCAGCCGCTCCGTCGGCGGTGGCGACCACGGAGGCCACCGACGACCGCAGCGCGGAGACCCTGTTTCGGCGCGGCGTCGAGCTGCAACACCTGGGTGACAGCACGCGCGCCGAACAGTACCTGGGCGCCGCCATCGCCCGCGGCTATCCCATCGCCCAGGCTTTCCCGGCGCTGCTGGACGTCTGCCTGGCCTCCGATCGCTTCGACACGGCCCTGCGCTATGCGCGGGCCCGCCTGCTGCAATCGCCCGACGACTGGTCGCTGCGTTATCTGGTCGCCACGCTGGAGCTGAGCGCCGGGCACGACGATCGCGCCCTGCCCGAGCTGCGCCGCCTCATCGACGAGAAGCCAGACCGTCCCGAGGCGCATTACCTGCTGGCCGTGGTGGCACGCGACCACCTGGGCAATCGAACCCTGGCGGCGCGTTCGTTCGGCACCTACCTGGGCCTCGATCCTGTGGGCGCGCACGCTTCCGAGGCGAAGGCCTTCCTGCGCGAGACGGCGCGAAACGCCGCCGAACGGGAAGGGACGCCATGAGCAGCAGCGGCGCCTTGATTCCCAAAGCCATCTTCGAACAGACGCTGATCGGCTTCTTTTCTCCGGTGCGCCACTACCTCGAGCTGGACGGCATCAGCGAGGTGATGATCAACGGCCCGAACGACATCTACATCGAACGCAAGGGCTGCCTGGAAAAAATCCCGGCCCGGTTCTCCAGCCAGGAAGAGTTGATGTCCGGCCTGCGCAACCTGGCCCAGTACGTCGGCCGCCCCTTCGACGAGGAGCGACCGATCCTGGAAGCGCGCCTTCCCGACGGCTCGCGCGTGGAGGCGGTGATGCGGCCGGCCGCCTCCGACGGTCCCTACGTTTCGATCAGGCGTTTTTATCGGGAGAAGCTGACGCCGGAGAAACTGATCTCGATGGGCAGCATGCCGCCCGAGGCGATGATGCTGCTGAAGGCGCTGGTGGCCTGCAAGCAGAACATGCTGATCGCCGGGGGAACCAGCTCGGGCAAGACGTCGCTGCTGAACGTGCTGTCGTCGTTCGCCTCGCCCGAGGAACGAATCGTGGTCATCGAGGACGCGCAAGAGCTGCAGCTGCAGCTGCCCCACCTGGTGCGCATGGAAGCGCAGCCCGGCGATCAAAAAGGGCGCGGCAAGGTCACCATCCGCGATCTCTTCAAGGCCACGCTGCGCATGCGCCCCGACCGCATCGTCGTCGGGGAGATCCGCGGCGCCGAGGCCCTGGACCTGGTGCAGGCCATGACGTCAGGCCACGGCGGCAGCCTGTCGACCATCCACGCCAGCCACGCCAGCGACACCACCTCCCGCCTTGAGACGCTGGCCCTGATGAGCGACGTCGACATCCCGCTGCACGCCCTGCGCCCGCAGATCGCCTCCGCCATCGAGGTGATCGTGCACGCCGCCCGACTGAAGGACGGCTCGCGCTGCATCACCACCATCGCCGAGATCATCGGCTATGACCACGAGAAGGGCTATCAGATCGAAGACCTTTACGTGCGCGAGTACCGCAACGACGAAAGGACGGGAAAGATGAAAACCTGGCTGCGCCCCACCGGCCGAAAGCCCCGCTGCATGGATCAGATCGAAGCCATGGGCCTGGAGATGCCAGACCTGGATCCCCGCTCGGTAAGCCCGCCGCCATGAACACGGCAAACACCATGACAAAGACCAAATCCATCTTTACCCGATCGGTGGGCGCCGCCGAAAAGGGCGCCATCACCGTCGAACTGGTCTTCCTGAACGCCTTCTTCTCCCTGCCCGTCGGCGCCACCTTCGTCTTGCTGGGCATTCCCCTGCTGCGCTGGTTCCGCTACGAGCAACTGGCCCTGGTCGGTCCGTTTCCGTAGAGCCTCTGGGTCTTGCCGCGTCCGCCTCCTCCGCGTGGGCGGGTCCTGTCGCTGCGTGACCGCTTGTTCGATCTGACAGGGAACGGCTCGCTGCCGCTCGCGCTCCCCGGTCCCCTTCGCTCCGCGCAGCAAAGCTGCGCTGCGCTCACCAGGCAATTGAGCGCTGATATTTTCGCCAGGAGCGCGGGCTTTGCCCGCGCGGCTCACTTTGCGGAGACGGGGTGGGCCCGCGGGAGGGCCT
>JAXDMH010000819.1:0-2891 GCA_034666225.1 Myxococcales bacterium | reverse complement strand
ATCGGAGGAATTGTCGCGGTTGTCGCCCATGACGAACACGTGCCCGGAAGGAACGATGGTGCGGTTATAGTCGCGTCCGCCGCGCATCGGCTCCTGGATGGTTTCGTGCCGCTTGCCGTCCAGCGTCTCGACCCAGAACTCGCAATCGCGCTCGTCGCCGAAGCTGCCGCCGCCATGGCCGGCCTCGCTGCTGTGGCAGGGCTTGGCCAGGTGTTCGCGCGGGACGGCCCGCCCATTGATGTAGACGGTCTCCTGGCGAACCTCGACGACGTCGCCGGGCAGGCCGACCACGCGTTTGATGTAGTCGGTCCCCGGATCCAGCGGGTATTTGAAGACGATGACGTCGCCGCGCTCGGGCTGACGAAATTCCAGAATCTTCGTGTTGGTGAAGGGGATGGACAGACCGTAGGCGAACTTCGACACGAAGATGTGGTCGCCCACCTCCAGCGTGGGGATCATCGATCCTGACGGAATCTGAAAGGCTTCGACGACGAAGGCGCGCAGCAAAAGAGCGACCGCCACCGCCACGCCGATCGATTCGGAGTATTCGCGGATCGTCGACTTGCGGGCAAAGCTGAGGTGCTGGTCCATGTGCTCGTCCAGCACGGTGATCGCCTTGCGGATGCTTTCGAAGTCATCGCCGCGCAGGGCGCTGTCCACACCGTCGGCCGCGGCGCTGATCTGGGCCGCCACCTCTTTGGGGATGCGGTAGCTCTTCCTCTTGAGGATGCGCCGCGCTTCCTTGACCAGGTGCTGGCCTTCGTTGCGCGCCCGCTTGGAAGCCGTCCTCTGTTTCCACCACTCGAGAAGAGACATCAGTCCACCTTCAATATCGCCAGAAATGCTTCCTGGGGGATCTCCACATTGCCCACCTGCTTCATCCTTTTCTTACCTTCCTTCTGTCTCTCCAGCAACTTGCGCTTGCGGGTGATGTCGCCACCGTAACACTTGGCGGTCACGTTCTTGCGAAGAGCCTTCACCGTCGTCCGGGCGATGACCCGCGAGCCGATGGCGGCCTGGATGGCCACCTCGAACTGCTGCTGGGGGATCAGCTCCTTCATCTTGACGCACAGGTCCCGGCCCTTGTTATACGACCCTTCGCGGTGAACGATCAGCGAAAGCGAGTCGACCCGGTCCCCGTTCACCATCAGATCCATGCGCACCAGATCGGCCGCCCGGTAATCCTTGGGCTCGTAGTCCAGCGACGCATAGCCGCGCGACACCGATTTCAATCGGTCGTAAAAACCAAAGACCATCTCCGTCAGCGGCAGATCGTAGCGGATGATCACCCGTTTTTCGCCGGCGTAGGTCAGGCCAGTCTGGGTGCCCCGCTTTTCTTCGCACAGTTTCAGGATGGCGCCGACGTATTCGGGTGGCGTGTGGATGGTGACGGCGATGATCGGCTCCTCGATACGTTCGATGTTGCCCTCGCTGGGAAATTTCGCCGGGTTGTCCAGCTCGAAGGTCGTACCGTCACGTTCGACCACTCGAAAACGCACCGTGGGCGCCGTGGTGATGAGGTCGAGGTTGTACTCGCGTTCCAGTCGCTCCTGCACGATCTCCATGTGCAGCAGGCCCAGAAACCCGCAGCGAAATCCAAAGCCCAGCGCCGCCGAGGTCTCGTTCTCGCGCGAAAACGAGGCATCGTTGAGGCGCAGCTTGTCCAGGGCGTCGCGCAGGTCTTCGTACCGGGCGGTGTCCGTCGGGAAGATGCCGGCGAACACCATGGGCTTGGCCGGCTGGAACCCGGCCAGCGGCTGCACCTGCACGGCGCCCGCCGTCGTGATGGTGTCGCCGACCCGCGCGTCGCCGACCTCCTTGATGGCCGCCGTGAAAAAACCCACCTCGCCGGGGCCCAGGTCAGCCACCTCGCGCGGGAACGGGGTGAAGACGCCCAGCGCCTGGATCTCGTACTCGCGCTGCGCGGCGATGAAGCGAACCTTCAGCTTGGGCCGCAGGATGCCGTCGATGACCCGCACCAGGATCACCACGCCGCGATAGGTGTCGTACCAGCTGTCCAGCAACAGCACCCGCAAGGGAGCGTCGGCGTCGCCCTTGGGCGGCGGCACGATGGCCACCACCGCCTCGAGGATCTCGTGAATCCCCTTCCCTTCCTTGGCCGACGCCAGGATGGCCCCCGAAGCGTCGATGCCGACGACCTCCTCGATCTGCCGACGGACGTTCTCGGGATCGGCGGCCGGCAGGTCGATCTTGTTGATCACCGGGACAATGGCCAGGTTCAGGTTCACCGCCAGATAGACGTTGGCCAGCGTCTGCGCCTCGACCCCCTGGGACGCGTCGACCACCAGCACGGCGCCTTCGCACGCCGCCAGCGAACGCGACACTTCATAGTGAAAGTCGACGTGCCCGGGCGTGTCGATCAGGTTCAGCTCGTACGTCTTGCCGTCGTTGGCTTCGTAGTTGAGACGCGTGGTGGCCGCCTTGATGGTGATCCCGCGCTCGCGTTCCAGGTCCATGCTGTCCATGATCTGCGCCTTGCGTTCGCGATCGGTGACCGCGCCGGTCGCATCAAGCAGCCGGTCTGCCAGCGTCGACTTGCCGTGATCGATGTGGGCGATGATGGAAAAATTTCGGATCAGGTGGGTCGGTGTTGGCATGGAGGTAAAACTCGCGCGGCAAGCGCGAACGTCCTTGGTGTTGGCTGTGCGCTCGAAAGGTTCGGAGGATGAACGAAGGGCTGCGGCAGCCGACTACCTTGCAGGAACGTCCAGTGTGAGCTGACCAGGCAGGTGGTGCTTTTGTTTTTCCAGGATCATGTCGATCCCTTGCCGGATGTATTCCGCCACCGGGACCTTGGTCTTGTCGTGGAGCTGCTTGAGGCGCTGGCTCTGTTCGGGCGTGATGTAGATGGTCGTGGAAATCTTGTTCCG
>JAXDMH010000818.1:0-4259 GCA_034666225.1 Myxococcales bacterium | reverse complement strand
TGCGCCACCAGCAGCGACGAGTAACCGATGATGGTGGTCATCGAGCACAGCGCCACCGCCGCCCCCGTGCCGCGCACCGCCGCCGCCACGTCGCGCTCGCCGTCGCGCAGGTAACGGGCCATGACGTTGACTGCGTAATCGACGCCGATGCCGAAGGTGATGGGGAAGGCGATGAAGTTCACGAAGTTGATCTTGATGTGCAGGGCCAGCGTGGCCCCCAGCATCCACAGCACGCCGACCACCAGCGACCCGATCACCAGCGGCGTGGCCAGGCCGCGCCGGAACAGCAGCACCACCGTGGCCATCACGCCCACCAGCGCCAGCAGCGACGCCAGCGGCCCGTCGTGGCGCATCGATTCGATGATGTCGGTGGTCAGGGGCGGGGTGCCGGCCACGCGCGCCGCTCGCCCGCCCATGGCCACCGGCGCCTGGGCCATGTCGCGCAGCGTGTGCACGAAGGTGGCCATGTTTTCGCCGCGCCACATGGCGCCCGTGGGATTGGGAAACACCAGGATCGCTTGCCCCAGCGTGCCGTTGCGTTCGCGCAGCCCGGTGGTCAGCACGTCCGGGACGTCGCTCTCGACGATGGCCGGCAGCCGTCCGTTCCCCAGCAGGCGATCCAGATGGCGGTTATCTTCGGCCGACACGTGGCTGCGCAGGCGGGGCGTCATCTTGCGGCGGATGGCCTCGACCTCGGCGCGCTTGTCGTCCTGGTCGGGCGGCACCACGTCGTCCAGGCTGCGGACCGACGCGACCATCGCGGACAGCGGCGGCTTCTTGATGGCCTCGCGCACCCGGTTGGCCACGGCGCGCGCCTCGGCGCGGCTGTCGGTCAGGATCACGGTGGGTGTCAGGTAACGCCCCAGCAGCGTGTCCATCTTCTTGCCCCAGTAGGCTTCGCCTGACGTCCAGGTGTCGCGGCGACGCAACTGGGACATGTCGTACTCCAGCTGATCGGGACCGAATTTTCGCACCTGCCAGGCCGCGGCGATGGTCAGCACCGTGGCCGCCACCAGCACGGGGCGCGGCGCCGACGTCACCCAGCCGGCCAGGCGCGCCCAGAACCCTTGGCCCGGTCGGGCGGCTTCGGGAGGGACCCGGCCGGCGTCCAGCCAGGCCAGCAGCGGCGGGCCGAGAACGTACATGGTCAGCCAGCAGAAGATCATCCCCAGACCGCCCACCACGCCGAACTGGCGGAAGCCGCGGAACTGCATCGCCGTCAGCGACGCGTACGAAACGCCGGCCGCCAGCGCGGCCGACAGCGTTCCGCGCCGCGTGCTCCACAGGCTGATGACCAGCGACTCCTCGATGCCCTGGCCGCGCCGCCGCGTCTCCAGATACCGCGCCAGTTGAATGATGCCGAAGTTGACCCCGTTGCCGATGATGATCGACCCCAGGAACGCCGTGTTGGAATTGAGCTCGGTGATCCCGAACGGCGGCAGGCTGGCCAGCGCGAAGGCGTACACCGCGCCCAGGCCCAGCGGCAGGAAAAGCGCCGGCACGCTGCGCGGCCAGCGATAGAAAAGGATGATCACCAGCAGCACGGCCGCCACGACGATCAGCGACGACAGCGTCAGGTCCTGCACCAGCGCCGCCATCTCCTCGACGGAGACGGCCACGTCGCCGGCGAAGCCCACGCGCAAACCGGGGCCGTAATGGCCGGGTCCACCCAGGGCGGCCAGGTCGGCTTGCACCCGGTGCAGCAGCTGCGCCGCGCGTTCGGCGCTGGTGGAAAAGCCGCCCACCTCGACCAGCAACAAGCACAGCCCCAGCGTCGGGCTGCAGAACCTGTCGTGCACCAGGTCGGGTCCGCCCACCTGACGTTCGTACTTCTGTTCGATGTCGGCGAAGTCCAGAGGCGGCGCCGGCTCGTCCCTGTCCAGCAGCGTGTCGGTCTCCTTGGCGTACTCCCAGTGCACGCGCTCTTCGATGCGCTGCCGGATGGTCTTCAGATCGGCCAGGTCCAGCAGCAGCGCCACGCGGCTCTCCACGAACGTCCGTTCGGTGTTGAATCCGACGCGCACGGCGGTGACCAGGTCGCGCGGGTAAAGCGCGATCTTGGCGGCCAGGTCATCGATCAGCCGTTCACCCGCCGGCAGCTTCGCGGCGCGGCCAAAATCGACGATGACGCCCAGGTACTGCAGACCCGCCATGCGCGCGCGCAGCTCGTCCAGGGCCACCACGCTGGGCGCGTGGCGCGGCAGCAGCTCCTCGACGTCGCTGCGCAGGTTGCGGTACAGGCCCACCGTGCGCCAGGTGGCGGGGATCGCCAGCAGGAGGGCGACGATCCACAGTAGCCGTCCGTGGCGCAACGTCCACGCCACAAATCCGCGGGTGCGCGGACCCGGGACATTTGTTTCGGCGGCAGACGACACGGCGGGGCGAAGACTATAGCCGGAAAGCGCCCCCGACGAGTTTCACCGTTCTTCCGACCCCCGACACGAGATGCTAAGGTTTCGAGCTTCCATGCCTGCGTTCGTTCCCGATCGCCCCGGATTTCTCGAGCTTGCCCGCCGCGGCCGTCTCTGCTTCGTCTATCGCGAGGTGCTGGCCGACGCTGATACCCCGGTCTCGGCCTACGCCAAGCTGGGCCGGGGACCCTATTCGTTCCTGCTGGAGAGCGTGGTGGGCGGCGAGAAATGGGCCGCCTACAGCTTTGTCGGGGTCAAGCCGCGGGCGGTCATCCGGGCGCGCGGCGAGACGCTGGAGGTGCTGGTTCCCGACGGTAACGGCTTTCGCGTCAGCGAACAGGTGCGCACGGACAACCCGCTCGGCTTTGTCGATCACTACCTGGCCCAGCAGGCGCCGGCCGTTCCCGAGGGGTTGCCGCGGTTCTTCGGCGGCGCCGTCGGCTGGCTGGGCTATGACATCGTCCGCACGTTCGAAAAACTGCCCAGCACCAAGCCCGACGATCTGAACCTGCCCGAGCTGTGCTTCGCCCTGACCGACACGGTGGTGATCTTCGATAACCTGCGCGGGACATTGTAGGTGGTGGCCGCGGCCGACGTGACCGGCGGCGATCCGGGCAAGGCCTATGACGCCGCCTGCCAGCGCATCGACGCCATTCTGGATCGGCTGGCCCGTCCGGCGCCGTCCCTGCGGCCCCTCGATCCGGCGCGCCCAGCCAACGTTCCGGCCCCGCGCACCACGGTGGCCCGCGAGACGTACGAGGCGGGCGTGCGCCGGATCCAGGAGTACATCCTGGCGGGCGACGCCTTCCAGGTCGTTTACTCGCAGCGCTTTCAGGTGGCGCGCGGCGAGATCGATCCCTTCGACGTCTATCGGGCCCTGCGCGTGACCAACCCGTCGCCGTACATGTTTCACCTGGAATTCCCCGAGGCGGTGGTCACCGGCGCCTCGCCCGAGTGTCTGGTGCGCGTGGAGGGCGGCGAGGTCACCGTCCGTCCGCTGGCCGGCACGCGCCGCCGCGGCGCCACGCCCGCCGAGGACGCCGCGCTGGCAGCCGAGTTGACCGCCGACCCCAAGGAACGCGCCGAGCACGTCATGCTGATCGACCTCGGTCGCAACGACGTTGGTCGGGTCACGGCCGCCGGCTCCGTCCGGCTCGACGACGTGATGACCGTCGAACGTTACTCGCACGTCATGCACATCGTCTCAAATGTGCGCGGCCGCCTGGCGCCCGGTCAGCGGCCGGCCGACGTCATTCGGGCGGCCTTCCCGGCGGGAACCCTGAGCGGCGCGCCCAAGATCCGGGCCATGGAGATCATCGAAGAGCTGGAGCCTTCCCGGCGCGGCATCTACGGCGGCGCCGTGGGATACATCTCGTACGCGGGGAATCTGGACCTGGCCATCGCCATCCGCACGCTGGTCACGCTGGGCGACACCATCAACGTTCAGGCGGGCGCCGGCATCGTCGCCGACAGCGTCCCCGCCGACGAACACGCCGAGTGCGTGAACAAGGCGCGGGCGGTGGTCACCGCCGTCGAGATGGCCCGTCTGGCCATGCTGGTAAGCTGACAGGCTGACATGTTGCTGGTCATCGACAACTACGATTCGTTCACCTACAACCTGGTCCAGTATCTGGGCGAGCTGGGGCAGGAGGTGCGCGTCGTGCGCAACGACGAGATCCCGGCCGCCGCCATCGAGGCGCTGGCCCCGTCGCACATCGTGATCTCGCCCGGGCCGTGCACGCCGAACGAGGCGGGCGTCTCGCTGGAGCTCGTGCGGCGCTTTCCCGAGGCCGGCATCCCGACGCTGGGCGTGTGCCTGGGCCACCAGTCGATCGCCCAGGCCTTCGG
>JAXDMH010000817.1:0-6126 GCA_034666225.1 Myxococcales bacterium | reverse complement strand
GGCGCCGCCGTCAAGGACGGGCGCGGAGCTGGCGCTGCCGCCAGAAGGTGTAGACCACCGGGATCAACTCAAGGGTCAGGAATGCCGACGACACCAGGCCGCCCACCATCGGCGCCGCGATCCGCTTGATGACATCAGCGCCCGAAGAGGTCGCCCACAGCAGCGGCAGCAGGCCAAAGATCATCGCCGCCACCGTCATCAATTTCGGACGCACGCGCTGGACAGTCCCCTCCAGCACCGCCGCCACCACGTCGCCGGCGTCGCGAATCAACCCGGCGGCCCGCCGGCGTTCGAATGCCTGATCCATGTAGATGATCATGACCACCCCGGTCTGGGCGGCCAGGCCGACCACGGCGATGAGGCCGATCCACACCGGCGCCGACAGGTGATAGTCCAGAACCGCCAGCGCCCACAGGCTGCCTATCAGCGCGAAGGGGATCGACAGCAGGACGATCAACGTCTCCACGACGCTGCGAAACAGCGCGTACAGCAGCAAGGCGATCGCCAGCAGCACCAGCGGGATCACGATGATCAGGCGCGCCCGGGTGGCGGCCAGTGCCTCGTAGCTGCCGGTCCAGCGCACTGTGGTGTCGGACGGCAGGGTGAGGGCGCCGGTGGTCTGCCAGCGGGCCAGCGCGGCCACGCCGTCCTCGACATAGCCGGCCAGATCGCGCGCGGCGCTGTCCACGTCGACGTAGACGTACCCGCAGAGGCGGCCGTCCTCGTCGCGCACCATCGCCGGCGCGGCGATCTCGCGCAGGGCGGCGACCTCGCGCAGGTGCACGAAGGCGGTTCGGGCGGTCGGCGCGGCGACGCCGGCGCGCAGCGGCGATGACGGCGGCGCGCCGTTCCCCTCGTGCACGGTGTCGGCGGCGTCGCCGGTTGCTGGCGCCGGTCGGGGATCGCGCGGCGGCACGGCCGCGGTGGCGCGCCGGGCGGCTGGGATCAGCAGCGCGCCCAGCACCGTCAGGCTGGCCCGCTGGGCCGCCGGCAGGCGCAGAACCACGGTCGGGCGGGTCCGATCCTGCGTCAGCTGGCCGACCATCAATCCGCCGCCGGCCGCGGCGACGGCGCTTTGCACGTCGGCCAGCTCGACGCCGTTGCGGGCCAGTGCATCCAGATCAGGAACGATGTCCAGGGCGCGCCCGTTGACGATCGGTTCGTACACGGCGCTGCGCGTGCCGGGCAGGGTGCGCAGCCGTTGGGCCAGGGCCTGGCCGGTGCGATCGATGGCCTGCAGATCGCGGCCATAGATCTTCAGTCCCGCCGCTGTGCGCACGCCGGTGCTCTGCATGTCGATGCGGGTGCGGATGGGCATGGTCCACGCGCCGGTCCAGCTCGGCCCGGCGGCGGCGGCGTCCAGCGCGGCGACGACATCGGTGCGGGTCAGCGGTTGATCCTCCGTCCACAGGTGCCGCAGCAGGGCGCGCAGCGGCGCGGGCGCCCAGCCGCTGTACCAGCGCGGCTGGCTCCGGTGGCGCCACAGGGCGCGCGGCTTCAGCTGCACGGTGGTTTCGATCATGGTCAACGGCGCCGGATCGGTGGCGGTGCTGGCTCGGCCGGCCTTGCCGAAGACGGTGGCAACCTCGGGCACGGCGCGCAGCGCGCGATCCAGCGCCTGCAGCTGCTGCTGCGCCTCGTCCGGACCGACGGGCAGCGTCGTCGTCGGCATGTACAGCAGATCGCCCTCGTCCAGGTCGGGCATGAACTCCTCACCAAGCGTGGCCGCCACCGGCACGGCGGAGAGCAGCGCCAAGGCGCCCATGGCCAGCGTCCAGCGCGGGTTGCGCAGGGCCACGAACACGAACGGGCGGTACGCCGCCACCAGCAGGCGGGTGAGGGGATTCCGAGTCTCGGGGCGGATGCGCCCGCGCATGGCCAGATCGCGCAGTGCCGGGGCCAGCGTCACCGACATCAGCGCCGACACGATCATCACCGTGGTCTTGGCCTGGGCCAGCGGCGCGAACAGCCGCCCGGCCTGGCCGTCCAGCACGAACACCGGCAGAAAAGCGACGGCGATGATCAGCAGCGAGCAGACGATGGCCGGCGTCACCGAGCGCCCCGCCTCGGTCAGCGCCGCCCGCACCTGGGCGGCGTCGCGCGGGCGGTCCTCGCCCCGCCGCGGTTCCAGGCGGCGGTGGCAGGCCTCCAGCATGACGATCTCGGCGTCGACGGTTGCGCCCAGGGCGATGGCGATGCCGCCCAGGCTCATGATGGTCGCCGGCACCCCGGTGGCGCTGAGCACGCCCAGCGTCACCAGCACGGCCAGCGGCAGCGACAGCGCCGGCAGCGCGGCGCTGCGCAGGTGCAGCAGAAAGGCCAGGATCAGCAGCACCACCGCCGCGGTCTCTTCCAGCAGCGCGCGCCCCAGGGTGGCCACCGCGCGATCGATCAGACCGCTGCGATCATAGGTGGTGACGATCTCGGCGCCGGCCGGCAGCGTGGCGGTGGCGTCGCGCAGCGCCTGCTTCACGCCCTGCAGGACCGCGGGGGCGTTCTGGCCGTCGCGCATGATCACGATACCGCCGACGACGTCGCCCGCGCCGTCCAGGTCGGCGACGCCGCGGCGAGGGGCGCCGGTCAGGCTGACCGTCGCCACGTCGCGCACCCGCACCGGATTGTCGCCGGTGCGCACGCTGATCGCCTCCAGCGCGGCGACGCTGGCGCCGGGGGCGCGCAGGGTGACCTGCAGGTCGCGACCGCCCAGCTCCAGCGGGCCGGCTTCGATGTCGCTGCTGGCCGTGCGCAGGGCCCGGGCCAGCTCGCCCAGGGTCACCTGCCGGGCGCGCAGACGCTCGGGATCGGGCGCGATCTCGAACTGGCGCTGGTGGCCGCCGACGGTGGCGATCTCGGCGACGCCGGGCACCGCGCCCAGGGCGTGGCGCAGCACGGTGTCCTGGTAGGCGCGCAGGTCGTCCAGCGTGGCGGGCGGGTGATCGGGCGCGGCGGACCGGGGGCGCAAGGCGTACTGAAAGATCCACCCCACGCCCGACGCGTCGGGGCCCAGGCCCGCGGTCACGCCGGGCGGCAGCGTGGCGTGCAGGGCGCTCAGTTGCTCCAGCACGCGGCCGCGGGCTGCGCCGCGATCGACGCCGTCGCGAAAGATCGCGTACACGAACGACATGCCGGTCATCGACTGGCCGCGCACGGTGCGCACGCCGGGCAGTCCCTGCAGGCGGCTGACCACCGGGTAGGTGACCTGCTCCTCGACGGCGCGCGCCGATTTGCCCGGCCATTCGGTGGCCACCACCACCTGCGGTTCGGCCAGATCCGGCAGCGCGTCCAGGCGCAGCCGCGGCAGCAACGCCAGCGACACGATCGCCACGGCCGCCCACAGCGCCAGCACCAGGTTGCGCCGCCGCGCCGACGCGTCCACCAGACCGGCGATGAACGCCGTCAGGTTCACGGCGCGGCCAGGGCGCGCCGCGCCGGCAGCGCCAGCCGCAGCGTCGCCGTCGAGCCCGGGCGCAGCCGCAGGCCGGGATTGGGCAGATCGACGCGCACCTGCACGCTGCCCCCGGCGCTGTCCAGCACCGGCGCCATGAACGACACCTGCCCGGTGAACGTCTCGTCAGGCAACGCCCGCACCAGGACGCGGGCCGCCTGTCCGACGTGGACCCGGCCCACGTCCGCCTCCAGCACGTCGCCGACCACCGACACCGTCGACAGATCGGCGATGGTGAACAGCGGCGCGCCCGGCTGCACGTACCCGCCGGCCACGGCGTCCTTGCGAATCACCACGCCGGCCTGGGGGGCGCGAACCGGAACGGTGCGCTGCAGGCCCTTGCTCAGGATGGTGTCGATGTCGCGGCTGTCCAGACCGAAGGCTTCGATGCGGAAGCGCGCCTCCGCGAACATCTCGCCGGTGGCTTCCCCGTCGTGGCTGGGTGAAAGGTTGGGCTGGCCGTTGCTCTCCCAGCGTCGCGTGTTCAGCAGCGTCTTCTGGGCACGGATCAGCTCGGGGCTGTAGATCTGGGCCAGGATCTGTCCGCGCTCGACGTGGCGGCCGGTCTCGGTGACGTCCAGCTTTTCGATCCATCCGCTCAGGCGGCCGGTGACCTGGACCAGGCTGCGTTCGGGCGCGGTGATGGTGGCGGGGGCGTCGATGGTGATGGAGGCCGGCGGCTCTGGTTCGGGGGCGGGCGCTGCCCGCGCGCCGTCAGCGGCGTGACCACGGGACGTCGCGATCAGACGCATGCCGCAGATCGGGCAGGCGCTGTCCGCCGGACCGGTCACCGCCGGGTGCATCGGACAGGCATGGATCGTCGCCGCGCCGCCGGCGGTGGCCAGCGCCGCGGCGGCCTGTCGTTCTCGGGTGCTGGTAAAGCGCGACACCCCCGCCACCACCAGCGCGCCCAGCCCCACCAGCATCAGCCAGCGCAGGGCGACCACCACCCGCGCCTGCGGCGGGGGAACGGTGTCGTCACCGTCGGTGCCGCCGCCTTCACCGCTTGCCATGGTCAGTAGGGTGCGCTCTCCGCCGGGCCGGCCCCCGTGGGCAGAAAGGCGCTGTTGGTGGTCAGCAGCAGCTTGTCCAGGACCAGACCGTCCTCGCGCATCCAGACGCTGACCCGGCGCAGGCCGGCGCTGGGAACGTTGACGGTGGCCACCGGTCCGTCGATGGTGGCCTTGGTCCAGTTCAGGCCGCTGCCAAAGCTGGTGATGCGATCGGCGGTGGTGTTCTCGACGCCGTCCAGGCCGACGTGGGCCGAGTCGTCGTCGCCGGTGGCGCCCAGGCCGCGCAACCAGACATAGTGCGTGCCGGTCTTGGTGAAGTTGACCCAGAAGTCGACGCGCGGCGCGCCGGCGGCGAACCCGGTGTTCACGTTGGCCCCGTTGTTCGGCTGCGACGCCAGCGCGCCGGTGCCGGAATTGCCCGACGTGGTGGTGCGGTTCCAGGTGTGGCCGCCCTGGGTGACGCTGTCGTGGAAACGTTCGACCTCGATGCTGACGATGCCGTCGGAAGCGGTGCTTTGCTGGTACGGCCGCTGCACGCTCACCACCCGCCCGATCGACGGCACCCCGTTGCCGTTGACGATGAACAGCCAGTAGTGCCCCGGCAGCGCCACGTTCGAGCTAGCCGGGATGACGGCGTTCAGGCCACCGGTCACCGTGGTGAAGGCCAGGCGGATGATGCGCTGGTTCTGATCGAACGAGTGAGTGACCGCGTTCAGCCGGATCAGGTGCGCCTTGGTGATGCTGGCGCTGTCGGGGGTCTGGATGAAGATGGTCTGGCCGTTGGCCGCGCTGGTCGGCGCCGCGGTCACCGACGGCCGCGCGCCCTTGTAAAGGTACGGCGGCGAGTAGATCTCCTGGTTGAAGTTGTCGGTGCCGCCCGCGTCGGCGGCCGGGTGCCCACCGCCCCGGCTGACGACCCGGCCATCGGCGTACAGCAGCGTCTCGCTGTGGTACAGGCGCGCCACCGCCATCGCCGCGCCCATCGTCCAGGTGTTGGCCAGCGGGTCGTAGATCTCCGAGGCAAAGATCGCGCCGGCGGCGCTGTTGAACACCGGCGTCTTGGACCCGCCGGTGACCAGGATGTTGCCGTCGGCCAGGATGACCGCGTTCGACTGGCGGCGCGGGAAAGCCATCGACGTCCTGGCCGTCCACACTGGCGTCGCCGCCTTCAGATCGATCGCCTCGACGCCGTTGGTGGTGAAGCCGCCGCCGATGACCACCAGCTTGCCTTCATCGTAGACCACCGCCGATCCATAGTCGTGCGAGCCATAGATGTTGGTGATGGGCGCCGACCACGCGCCGGTGCCGGTCACGGTCAGGAACTTGGTGTCGGCGTTGGGGCCGGCGTTGAACACGCGGCCGTCGGGCGCGGCGATCATCATCGGGTACAGCGGAAAGTTGTTGTTGGCGCTGGTCAGGCTGCGCCAGGTCTGGGTCTTGTCCTGGAACACCTGCGGCAGCTGGTTGACCGTGCCGGGGGTCGAGCTGCCCGACACCACCAGCGTGTCGCCGTTGCCCAGCGCCGTATTGGTCGGGTACCAGCGCCCGGCGTTCATGGAGGGCAGGGCGCGGAAGATGTTGGCCGGCGATTCATAGGCGAAGGCGGTCTGCAGGCCGAACCCGTCGGAGCCATCGTGCCCGCCGAAGACCAGCACGCGCCCCTGGGGA
>JAXDMH010000816.1:0-15734 GCA_034666225.1 Myxococcales bacterium | reverse complement strand
CGGCTTCGCTATCGATCTCGCCTCGGCGCTCATCGCCCACCTCTCTGTGGGCGATGGCCCGGAGGCGGGGGGCTGGGCGGCGAGCACCGGCGTGCTCTGGGTGCTCTCGTACTTCTTCTGGCGCCGCCTGCAGGCCGCGCCGACTCCCCCAAACTGGGCAGGAGCCAGGGCAGGAGTAGCCACATGAAAAGTGATCCAAAGGCAGCAGACAAGACGCCCTCCCAACGAATCAGCGAAAGGATTGCCGAGCTGGGTGACTGGCGTGGCAAGACCCTGGCAAAGATGCGCGCCCTCATCAAGGAGGCCGACCCTGACGTTGTGGAAGAGTGGAAATGGAGGGGGACCCCGGTCTGGTACCACGGGGCAGGTATCTGCACGGGAGAGTCATACAAGGCGGTGGTGAAGCTGACCTTCTTCAAGGGCGCTGCCTTGAAAGATCCGGCCAAGCTCTTCAACTCGAGCCTTGACGGGAACGTGAGGCGCGCCATCGACATTCACGAGGGCCAGAAGATCGACGGGACTGCGTTCAAGGCGCTCATCCGCGCGGCCGTCGCGCTCAACACCGCTGGCGGAAAGAAGCCCACGAAACGCAAGTGAGCCGAGGCGGCCGCGGCGAGTGCCGCTAGTCCGGCAGGGTGACCCGAAAAATGATCTCCGAGGTGCCGCAAGTGGCGTGGCCGACCATCGTGGTCCCATCTGAAGACAGAGCGATCGGATCGCCCAAGACGACGCCTGAGAGATTGGCGCCTCCCTGGGCAAGCAGATCGGCGAGATCGCGGCTGCCTCGGCCGTTGTCCCAGATGAAGGGGGCGTAGGTGGGCGGTGGCCCCAAGGGAGCCGGCGCCCCCGGCACTGCGTTCGACGTCAGACGGCTCCCCAGAATGCGCGCGCCATCCCTGCTCGCGCCGCGCACGATACTGGCGCCAGCGGGGGCCAGCGCGACGACACCTTCGGACTCGGTCCAGCGAAACGCCATCGGCGCCCCGGGATCACTGCCCGCCGCCGTGCCGATCACAGCGGTCCCGTCGGCGTTAACCAACAACGGCGGCGTCCAGATGAAGAAATATGACGACTCCCCAGGAGCGTTCTGGAAGACGTTGGTCAGGCCCACCATCCCGCTGGCGGCAGTCCAGCGAAAAATCACCGTTCCGCCGTTACCCAGGCCCGTCCCGACCACCGTCTTGCCATCGCCGCTGTTTGCATACGCCACAGTCAGAACGCCCGCGCAGGGCGCATTCGGCACCGCGCCCTGCGCGATCATCTTTCCGGTCTCTGCGCTCCACGAGAACGGGTCTTGTCCGATGGCGGTATTGCCATAGCCGACCACCGTCGAGCCATCCGCGGTCATGGCCAGCGGCTCGCTGAATTCAGGCCCGCCCGCCAGATCGCCCAGCCTGACCAGTCCGGTGGCCGCCGTCCAGCGCGCGGCCTGGGCCGTGCCGACGCTGGTCTCGTCTTTCGAGACGACGACGCTTCCGTCGGCGCTGAGCAGGTGGGTGGCCGCCTTGGCGAACGGGAGATCGACGGCGGTGCCCCCTTTCCAGAGGAACAACCGGCCGGCTTCCCACGGATCGCGTTCGGCCAGAACGGCGCTGCCGTCCTGGCTGAGGGCAAAGACCCAAGCCTCGTCGGCCAGCTTGGTGGTTCCGTCCGCTTTGCTCCAGAGGTACAGGGCGTTACCACATCCGCCGCTGGCATTCAAAACGCAACGGTTCATGGCGACGGTGCTGCCGTCGGGCGTCACCACCGCATCCGGCGCGCCCCGCCCGGACGAAGATGGCCAGGGCGGTCCGCAGGACAGAACATCAACCCCGCCGCCAGGAGCACAGGGACAACCCGCCACGGAAACGGGCGTCGGCATCAGCGTCTCCGTCGCACCAGCGCCGCCCCCGTCGGCCGGGACCGAGCCACCGCCCGTGCCGGCGTCAGCGGCCGCCGAGCCGCCGCTGCCAGTCGTTCCTCCCGGGTTCAACGAGACACCGCTACCACAGGCGAACATCGGCGAGAGCAACGCTGTCGCGGCCGCGACGGCAAAAGCGTGAAGGTGGTTCTTGAAGGTCATGCTCCTAACACCCGCCAGGCAAACATCGCGTGCAACTTTTCTTCGTCTCTCTCAGAGATCAAGAAGGACGCCCAGCCAGGCGGCGGGAAGAAAGGCGGCCGCCAGCCGATCGTCGCGCCGGATCACGGTGACGGGCGCATGCCCTTCGATGGCCAGCGCCAGCCGATCCGTCACGCGCCAGGAAGCGCCCGCCGCCACACCCGCCGTCGCACCGGCGGTCCAGCGCAGGGCCTGATGATCGGCCGCTTGAAAAGCCAGACCGCCCCCGGCCTCGACGGCGGCAAACAGACGGCCCCTGCCCTGCTGGCGCGCCAGCGCAAAGCCGCCCAGCAAGGTGGCTCGGGTCTCGCGAAAATCCGACCCGCGACCAGATCCCACGTCCAACGTCACCATCGCCGCGCGCCGGCCGGCCCCCCGCATCGACAATCGCAGCGCTGGCAGGGCGCCCAGGCCATTGGCAATGCTTCGGTCAACGCCGCCCGCCACCAGCAACTGAAGGCGTCGGGCAGACGGTGACGGCTCGGGCACGGGCGTGGCTGAAAGAACGGCCACGGACTCATCGCCCTTGGCCTGGGCGTCCAAAGTCGCGAACGGCGAGAACTCATCTGCGCGCACGAGACGCGCCTCGCCCGCGCCGACCGTCAGGCGAGCGGCAAAGGTTTGACCGTTGCGCCAGCCATAGAGCGCGTACGCTCCTGGCGCCACCGCGACCCGATCGGCCGACCCGATGGTCAGCTCGGCGACGATCTGATCGCGCTGTGGGTACGAGACCAAGATCCGATCGAACCCGCTGGGAACCGCGATGATCGCCGACGGGCGGGCCAGCTGGGTGAGCACCAGTTCGCCTTGACCGGAAAGGCGAAAATCAAAGGCGGGATGTTGCGGGCCCGCCAGCGTGGCAGCGGTGGCAGACACCGTGTGAACGAACGCATACTGATACGCCTCGGCCAGGGTGATCTGACCATCGCCAGAGCTGTCGGCGGCGCCGCGCAGCCCCGATACCAGATGATGAGAGAAAAACGAGCCGCGAATCTCCCGCGATTCGAGAGCATTCTCGTCGGCGGCGCTGGAAGTCAGCAGCACCTCTCCCGTGCTGTCGGGATCGCTGGCCAGGTGGATATCGAAGGCCGGTGCGCGGGTGGCGCCCTTGACGGCCAGCAGCGCCCCACTCTTGCACGTGTCGACGATGGCCAGGCGGACGTCAGCGCCGGTCCCGGTCAGCCAGCGTCGCAATTCGCCAAACTGGTACCTGTCGTGTCCGATCTCCAGCGCCTGTCCGTCCGAGTGGCCCGAGAAATAAAAGAGCAGGACGACCCGCGTGTTCGCACGGCGGTGCCAGGCCACCACCCGTTCGGCGGCGGTGCGCAAAGTCGCGCGCAAAGAAGCCAGCGTTTGGCCTTGCAGGAGAAAGAGATCGTCCGCTGACAGACCACCCAGCTCGGTCAGCACCGCCGCCAGCTTGCCGGCATCGTTTTCAGCAAAGCGCAGGGGCGCTTGCACCCCGGAACCAACATTGCTGCCGACGACGACGGCGATGCGCCGGGTTTCTGCAACGGCCGTCCCGGCGGCGGCAAAGCAGAGGGCCGTCAGGGCCAGCGCGGCCGCCATCCGCTTCAAAGCGGGTCCTTTTCGAAGAGCAGCGTCAAAGCCGCATCAGCGCGAATCGGCGGCGTCACTTGGGAGCGGATGCCCGCCGGCCCGCGCCTGGCCACCGCCGCCAAAGAGGCGCGCACGTCGGCCGCCGAGAGCGGCGCCCGCGAGAAAAGAGCAAACACCCGCTCCGGTCCCAGCGTCCCGTCCAACCGAAGGCTGTCCGGCAATTCAGTGGCCTTCTCGGAGGTCATCCTGGCGCTCTCCGCACCATCGTACGGATAGTAGACGCTGACTTTGGACGCGCCGTCCACCGACACGATCAACAGATAGGGAAAGCCGGCCGATTGCGCGACGAACCGAACCTCGTCGCCACCACGTAAGTGAGCGCCGTCGTGCACGGCGAATACCTGACCGCCCCGGCGCGCGAAGACCCGCAAGGAAGGCCCGCCCTTCAACGACACTGCCGGCCCATCATCAACCGAGGCAATGTCCTCTGGCAGATGTTGCCTCGGAATCACCAACATCAACGCCACTGTGGCCAAGGCAGCGGCGCCCACAGCGCCTGCCATCCAGCGCCAGCGCCAACCCCGGCGTCGCGCCGTTTCTGACCGTGCGATCCGCCGCCGCGCCGCCACAGCGTCGATGGTCCGGGGCAGAACCTCGCGTGCAAAGCGGCCCTTCAGCGCGCGCGCCTCATCAATGGTCGCCTGGCAGCGCGTGCAGTCGGCCCGGTGCGCGTCGACCCTTCGCCGTGCTTCGTCAGACAGCGTTTCCAGATCCAGCAGGTCGATCTCGAATGAAGACAGATGAGCGCTCATGATTGGCGATTCCTCCCCAAGAACTTGCGCGCGTTGGCCGCGAACGCTTTCAGGCGCGCGGCGACCGTGCGCCGCGACAGTCCCAGCACGCGCGCCACGTCTTCCTGTTCCAGGCCGTCGACGTGATACAGCCAGGCCGGACCCTGCAACTTGCTGCCGGCGCGCCCGATCAACCGCCGCACCAGATCCTGATCGACAAAACGGTTCTCAAAAGTGACGCCACCGCCGGACAGACCGGGTTCGGGCAAGGTTTCGCGAGGCTCCGGTCGCAAGCGTCGCGCGCGGATTTCGTTCAAGCAACAGTTGGTGGCGATGCGATAGATCCAGGTCAGCGCCTCATGCACGTCCGGCGCCTGTTCGATGTGTCGATAGACGCGCATGAATGTCTCCTGGGTGGCGTCCTCCGCCGCGCCCTCGTCGATCAGCAATCGACGGCACCGGGCATAGATCACCGGTCCGTACCTCCGATAAAGAGTCGTGAGGTCGTCGTCCGACAAGTCCCCGGGTGATTGAACCCGCGGCGCGGGATCCGCGTGCGAGAAATTTCTCCGGCTCCTGACGATACTGGCCGCTCGCGTCAAGACGGCCGGCCGACACCTGCTCAGGGCGTCGTGCAGTCGGGCGGATCCAGGGACGTCGGATACCCAGCCAGCAGATAGCCAAGCTGGTCCAGCGAAGCCTGGTTGAAGCCTGCGTTGGTGTAACTGTCGGGCCTTTTCTCGAAGCCGGCGGCAGCTGAATGCGAGGTGTAGACCGCCAGCGCCGGATTGACCGAAAAGGTGACCCCTTCCTGCAACTGGATCGCCCAGGGCAAGCGCAGCGACGCCGGTACCTTGAGCGACAAGCCCGTCGGCTCGACCGCGTACAACAAAGAATAGTCGGTGAACCCGGTGGGTGTCGGACCTGTCACCTCGCTGACCTTGATCACTGTCAGTTCACTGAGAGCGCCTGGTGGAAAATAGATGTCCAGGGGGACGCCCTCGGTTCCGGTGACCAAAGATACGCTGCCACCTTCGGGCCCGATGTTGGCAGAGGCGCCGGCGCCGGTGGCGGCCGGGCAGGTCCAGCCTGCCGGTGGGAGCAAGCGACCGGGCGCGCGACTGCATGGACACCGATTCGTCGGGTCCGTCGGCACGGCTTGCACTGGCGCCGACGCCGCCTTGGCCGTGTTGACGCTGGCATCGGCGTCGGCAGGGACCGTCGACGGCTCGGCCACCGGAGCGCCCGGCCGCGGGTTCGCGGGGTCGCCACTTCCGAGCGGCTGATTGAAACCGCAGGCCATCACGCCGCAAGAGACAGTCAGAAGCAGGATCGCGCTGTGATCGGGGATCCGGTTTGACGTCATGACTTGAGTCTCCTCTCAGAAAAACATCAAAATTGATAGTAGCAGACGGTCACAGCAAGGACGCAAAGCAAAGACGGTGCCGGTGGGCTCAGTCTAAAGTCCCAGGTACAGCTTCTGAACGTGCGGATCGACCCGCAGCTGGGCGGTGGGCCCGGACAGCGCCACCCGCCCGTTCTCCAGCACATAGCCGGTCTGGGCGATGTCACAGGCGACGGCGACGTCCTGTTCGACCAGCAAGATCGCCGTGCCGGCGCGGTGCACCTCGCGGATGGCGTCGGTCAAGATGTCCAGAACGATGGGGGCCAGCCCCAGCGACAGCTCGTCCAGCATCAGCAGGCGCGGCTTCGCCATCAGGCCCCGCCCGATGGCGCACATCTGCTGCTCGCCGCCGCTCAGCGTGCCCGCGCGTTGCTGCAGGCGTTCTTGCAGGCGCGGGAAAAGAGCCAGGATGCGCGCCAGGTCGCTGGCGACCTCCGCGGTCTGTCGGCGACGGTAGGCGCCCATCAACAAATTCTCGCGGATGGTCATGTTCGGAAACAGCCGCCGCCCCTCCGGGACCTGGGTCAGGCCCAGGCCCACGATCTGCTCCGGCGATCGCCCGCCGATGTCCTGGCCGTCCAGCAACACGCTGCCGGCCAGCGGCCGCAGGATGCCGCACACGGTGTTCAGCAGCGTGGACTTGCCGGCGCCGTTGGAGCCAATCAGCGTGACGATCTCCCCCGCCCCCACCGACAGGCTGACGTCGCGCAGGATCTGGATGTCGCCGTACCCGGCGCTGAGGTTTCGCACCTCAAGCATGCTTTGACTCTTTATAACGGCGGCCCAGATAGGCCGAAATGACGTCCGGGTGATGCAGCACCTGGTCGGGCGGCCCCTCCGTCAGCTTGGCGCCGTTGTAGAGAACGACCACGCGATCGCACAGGCTGCGGATCGCTTTCATGACGTGCTCGATCACCACCAGCGTGACGCCACCGTCGCGGATGCGTTTGATCAACGTGACGGCCTCATCGATCTCGCCGGTGTTCAACCCGGCCATGACTTCGTCGAGAAACAGCAGCCGTGGACGCATGGCCAGCGCACGCGCCAGCTCCAGTCGCTTGCGCTCGGGGACGTTCAGGCTGTCGGCGGCCAGGAGGCTGTCGACGTGCTGGCCCAGACCGCACAGGGCCAGCGTCTCGGCCGCGCGCGCCCGTGCCGCCGCGACGTCGCGGGCGCCGCCGTCGTCGCGGCCGAACAGCCCGCCCACCATGACGTTCTCGAGAACGGTCAGAGACCGAAACGGTTTCACCACCTGAAACGTCCGCCCGATGCCCAGGCCGCAGATGCGGTGAGGCGGCAGCCCACGCAGCGCGCGGCCGTTCAGCGTGGCGTTGCCCGCCGAGTAACCGGTGGCGCCGGTCAGCACGTTGACCAGCGTGGTCTTGCCCGACCCGTTGGGGCCGATCAGTCCCAGGATCTCGCCTTCGCGCAGTGCGAAGCTGACGTCCGACACGGCCGTCAGCCCGCCGAATCGCTTGGTCACGCCCTTCGCTTCGAACAGGACCGCGTCAGCCATCATCAGATACGGTACTGCCGCAGGTTCTGCAGCAGCTTGCGCGGCGACAGCCGGCGGTGGGCGATGGCGTCGATCAGCCCTTGCGGCATGAACAGCACCACGGCGATGACCACCAGCCCGTTGCACAGCTCGGCCAGTGTTTCCAGCTGCGTGGAGAGCCCCTCGAAGATTGCGACCAGCACGGCGGAGCCCAGCAGCGGCCCCAGCACGGTGCCGGCGCCGCCGAATACCGCCATGATGATCATGCGGATGGTCCACGACACCTTGAACACCTCGCCCGGGTCCAGAAACGTGATCCAGTATCCGAACACGCCGCCGGCCAGCCCGGCCAGGCCACCGCTCAGCGCGAAGGCCAGCGTCTTGTAGCGCGCCGTCGGGATGCCCATGGCCGCGGCGGCGTCCTCGTCCTCGCGGATGGCGCGCAGGCCATAGCCAAAGCGCGACCGGGCGATCCACAGATTGATCAGCACGGCGGCGACCAGCACCGCCAGCATCAGATAGAAGAACGGCAGCGGGCTGCGCACCATGGGCAGACTCAGGCCACCGCCGCCGCCGGTGATGTTCAGGTTGTAGACGATCTCGCGCGTGGTCTCGGTGACGCCCAGTGTGGCGATGGCGAAGTACTGTCCTTTCAGCCGCAGCACCGCGGTGCCGATCAGGGCCGCGAAGGCCATGGCCACCGCCCCGCCCGCCAGCAGCGCCAGCGCGAAGGGCAGCTTGCCCACCGTCAGCAGAATCCCGGTCGTGTAGGCCCCCACGCCGAAGAAGCCGGCGTTACCGAACGACGCGTACCCGGTGAAGCCGCCGATGATGTTCCAGCTCTCGGCGAGAACGGCCAGCATGAAAAAGTTGATCAGGAACTGGATCAGAAACGGCGACAGCAGCGCGGGCGCCGCCGCCAGCAGCACGCACACCGCCGCGCCGACGATGATCGTGATCGGCACGCCCCGCCTGACGGCACCACCAGCCGCCTTCACGTGTTGCGCCCCAGGATGCCGGTCGGCCGCACGATCAGCACCAGCACCAGCAGGCCAAAGCTGAAAACGTTGGCGTAGGTCGGCCCCAGATACGTCGACGCGAACGACTCGATCACCCCCAGCACCACGCCGCCCATCAGCGGCCCCATCATGGTTCCCAGGCCACCCAGAACATTGACGGCGAACGCCTTCAGCGTCAGCGGCCCGCCCATGGTGGGCGTGAACGGAAACAGCGTCCCCCACAGCACGCCCGCCGCTCCCGCCAGCGCCGCGCCCAGGCCGAACGTCACTGCATAGATGTGCGCCACGGGGACGCCGATCAGGCGCGCCGCCCGCAAGTCCTGGGCGGTGGCGCGAATGGCGCGCCCCAGGCGCGTGCGTTCAAGGAGCAGCAGGAACAGCACCGAAAGCACGGCGGCGGTGACGAACACGCCCAGGCGAACGTACGGGATGGTCAGCCCCGCCAGGTCCAGGTGCGCGCCTTGATAATTCGGCGTCACCTGCCGCAGATCCGACGACCAGATCAGCCGGGCCACGTTCTCCATCACCACGCCCAGGCCAAACGTGATGAGCAGGGTCAGGAACAGCTGCGCCTGCACGATCAGGTTCAGCACAAAGCGCTGGAGGGCATAGCCCAGCACGAAGAAGACCGCGAGGGTCACCGGCAGCGCCAGGAACGGATCCCACCCCCACAAGGTGAAGGTCCAGAATCCAAAGTACGCGCCCAGCATGACCACCGCGCCGTGCGCCACGTTGACGATCTTCAGCACGCCCCAGATCAGCGACATGCCCAGCGCCATGATTCCATAGACGCCCCCGATGAGGATGCCGTTGATCAGGACCTGAACCGAGAGCATGCGCGCCGATCACGCGGTCAGCGCTTGGCCCACGGCGGCGTCGGGTACAGCGATTTGGCCAGCACCTTGCCGGCCGCGTAGACGGACACCAGACGGCCGTGCTGGATCTGGATCAGCGTCTGCGGCAGTTCGATCTGACCGACGGGATTGAACTTGATACGGCCATAAAGCGTCGGGGCGTCCAGCGCGGCCAGCGCGTCGCGCACCTTCTTGGGGTCCAGGGTGTCTGCTTTTTCGATGGCGTACTTGAACGCCAGCACGTCCGCCGCGCCGGACGCGACGTGATAGTCCGGCTCATAGCCAAAACGCGCCTGAAACTGCTTGGCGAACGCCCCCGCCGAACCGAAGGTGGCGTCGGCCAGGTCCATCTCGGGAAGCCAGGTGGTGACGCCGTAGACATATTCGGCGGCCTTGCCCAGCGTCTTGCGGAAATCGCCCGTCGGCGGCCCGACGGTGAACACCGCCATCTTCGGGTTCACGTCGGCGGCCTGCGACTGCCGGATGAAGTTCAGCGAGTTCTCCTCGTGCCCGGCCACCAGGACCAGATCCGGGCTCTTGCTCTTGATCACCGTCAGGACCGAGCTGAAATCCTGCGCGGCCGGCGCGTATTCCTCGTCATAGACGAGGTCGATCTTTGCCTGCTGCAGCCATTTGCGAGCGCCCTTGGCCACCGCCTTGTCGAACGCCTCGTTGGAAAACAACAGCGCCGCCGTGCGCGCCGCCGGCGTGCTCCTGGCGGCCAGTTCGACCGCGGGCTGAAGATACAGCTCGGCGTTGGCCAGCGTGCCGAAGATGTATTTGTACCCGTGGTCAAAGATGTTGCCGGCCGCGCCGCCACCTTGCACCATCGGAATCTCGTACTTCTCCGAGATGGCGCTGGCCGCGATGGCGATCCCGCTGGTGTACGGGCCCAGCAGGAAGTTCACCTTGTCCGATGTCACCAGCTTGGTGCACAGGCGCGCCGCCAGGGCCGGGTCGCTCTGATCGTCGTAAAGCTTCAGCGCCAGCTTGTGGCTCTTGCCGCCGACCTTGACCCCGCCCGCCTTGTTGACGGCGTCGACGGCGATCGTATAGGCGTCGACATAGAATTTTCCTTCGCGCGCGTACTTGCCCGACTGGGAGATGGCCGCGCCCAGGACGATGACGTCATCGGCCGCCACCGCGCGGCGGACGGTGGGACACAGAGATGCGACACCAAGTGCTGCCGCCACGATCAGGAAACGATTCATCTCGACCTCCCGTTGTTTGGGTGCAGCGGCAAGAAGGTTATCGCTAGTGCTTCAGCCGGAGCAAGCGGTCAGGTAGAGTAGCCGCACCAATGGTTCCCCTGTTTCTCCGAGCGTGTCGGGGCGAGACCACTGAACGTCCGCCGTTGTGGATGATGCGCCAGGCTGGGCGTTATCTGCCGGAGTATCGTGCGGTGCGCGCCGGCGTGTCGTTCCTGGATCTGTGCAAGACGCCCAAGCTGGCCGCCGAGGTGACGCTGCAACCGATCCGCCGCTTTGGCTTTGACGCCGCCATCCTCTTTTCCGATCTGCTGGTGCCTCTCGAGGCGATGGGCCTCGAGGTGCAGTTCACGGAGCAGGGACCGCGCCTGCCGCTGCCGCTGCGCACGCCGGCTGACCTGTCGCGCATCCACAAGTTCGACCCGGCCAAGGAGACCAACTTTGTCCTGGAGACCATCCGCCTGGCCCGCGCCGACCTGGACGCCAGCGGCACGCCCCTCATCGGTTTTGCCGGCGCCCCCTTCACCGTGGCCACTTACGCCATCGAGGGGAAGACGTCGAAGGGTTTTCTCGAAACCAAGGGCTTCTTCTATCGACACCCCGACGAGGCGCGCCGCCTGCTGGCCCTGATCGGCGAGGCCACGGCCGACTATCTGCGCGCCCAGGTGGCGGCCGGCGCGCAAGCCATCCAGATCTTCGATTCGTGGGTGGGCGTGGCCTCCGTCGACGACTGGAACGACTTCGTGTTCGAACCGACGGCGGCCCTGATCGCTAGCGTGCGCGCCACCGGCGTGCCGGAAATCAATTTCGCAAATGGAGCCACCACGATCCTTGATCGCGTCGCGCAAACGAAAGCCGACGTCTACGGCATCGACTGGCGCTTGCCCATCGACGAGGCGCGGGCCCGCCTGGGCGGCGCCGCCGCCGTGCAGGGAAATCTGGACCCCGCGGTGCTGCTGGGTCCCATCGCCGAGATCGAACGTCGCGCCGCTGACATCGTTCGCCGCGGCGGGCGGCGCGGCCACGTCTTCAACCTGGGGCACGGCATCACGCCCGAAACGCCGCTGGCCAGCGTGGAAGCGCTGGTTCGCGCCGTGCGCGGCGAATGAATCAGACGCCCATCGGCGTGGTCGCCTTGAACCTGGGCGGACCGGATTCGCCCGAGGCCGTCGAACCGTTCTTGCGCCGGTTGTTCGGCGATCCGGAGGTCATCCAGCTGGGCTGGGCGCGCCCGCTGCAGCCGCTGCTGGCCAGGGTGATCGCCAGGCGGCGCGCGCCGTTTTCGCGCGCGGCCTATGCGCAGATCGGCGGACGCTCGCCCATCGGCGAAGAAACCACGCAGCAGATCACGGCCGTGGTGAAGGAACTGGCCGAGCGGGGCGTCGCCGCCCGCCCCTATGTGGCCATGGCCTGCTGGCACCCGCTGTCCGAGGAGGCCGTGGCGTCGATGAAGGCCGACGGCATCACCCGGGCCATCGCCCTGCCCCTTTACCCGCACTATTCCAACACCACCACCAAATCGTCGATGAATCTCCTCGAGAAGGCCGTGGCCAAGGCCCACAAGGCGTCGGGCGGCGCGTCGGGGGGCACCATCGCGCTTTCGGCGGTGCGCCACTATCCCGATGCGCCCGGCTATATCAAGGCCGTCAGTGATCGCGTGCGCGACGCCATTTTCACGCTGCCGCCCAACGCCCAGCACGAAGCGCCGGTCCTTTTCTCCGCGCACGGCCTGCCCGAATCGTACATTCGCAAGGGCGATCCTTACCTGGACGAGATCCGGATAACGGTGGCGGCCGTGAGCCGGCGTCTGGAGCTGGGTAACCGGGCGCAGCTCGCCTTTCAAAGCCGCGTCGGCCGCCAGCGCTGGCTGGGGCCGTACACCGAAGACGCGCTGGACGCGCTGGCCGCCGCGGGGCACCGTTCGGTGGTGGTGGTGCCGGTGGCCTTCACCGGCGAGCACATCGAGACGCTGCAGGAGATCGACATCCTCTATCGCCAGCGCGCCCAGCAACGCGGGATCACCCACTTCGCGCGCGCCCGTACCGTCGGCTGTCACCCGGCGTTCATCGGCGCCCTGGCCGACCTGACCGCGGCAGTGGCGCGCGATCAGGGGTGGGCCTAGGATCGCGCCGTGCGGGTGGCGGTGATCGGCGGCGGGATCTCGGGGCTGGCAGCCGCGCATTTTCTCGCCGACGCCGGCCACGACGTTGTCGTCATCGAGGCCGACCCGCAACCAGGCGGCGTCATGCGCAGCGAGCGGCACGAAGGCTTTCTCTGCGAGACCGGACCGCAAGCGCTGCTCGACGGTGCGCCCGAAACCCGCCGCCTGATCGACGGCGTCGGCCTCTCCGATCGCGTGCTGCATGCCCTGCCGGCCGCCCGGCGACGCTTCCTGTTCGACAAAGGAAAGCTGCACGCCCTGCCCATGAGCCCGCCCGCCCTGCTGACGTCGCCCCTGCTCAGCCTGCGCGGCAAGCTGCGCCTGCTGGCCGAACCGTTGATCAGAAGACCCAAGGTGATCGATCCCGACGAATCGGTGCTGGCCTTCGGGACGCGACGCTTCGGCGCCGAGGTGGCGCAGCGCCTGCTGGCCCCCGCGGTGATCGGCATCTATGCGGCGGACGCCGCCACGCTGGCCGTGCACAGCGCCTTGCCAAAGCTGGCCGGTTTTGAACGCGACCACGGCAGCGTTCTTCGCGGCGCCATCGCCGCCCGTCGCAAGGGCAGCGGCGCCGCGAAGCCCATCTCGTTTCCCGGCGGATTGCAGGACCTGGCCCGGGCCATCGCCGGTCGTCTGAACGACCGTCTTATCATCGGAGCGGCCGTCGGCATCGACCGGCGCGGCGCGCGCTGGCTGGTCTCGGTCGCCGACCGGCCCAGTCCCGTCGAGGCTGACGCCGTGGTGGTGGCGACGCCCGCGGCGGCCAGCGCGGCCCTGCTGGATGGACTGGCGCCGCAGGCGGCGGCCGCCCTGCGCGCGGTGCCCTTCGCGCCGGCGGCCATCGTGGCCCTGGGTTTCAAGAACGCCGAGCCGCCGCTGCGCATGGACCTTGGCGGTTACGGTTTCATCGTGCCGCGCGGGCAAGGCGTCGATCTGCTGGGGTGCCAGTACGAATCGTCGATCTTTCCGCAGCGCGCCCCGGCGGGCAGCGTTCTTCTGCGGGCCATCCTGGGCGGAACGTTCCATCCCGAGGTCGTGGAAAAAACCGACGGCGTCATCGCCGCGCTGGCGGTCGGCGACATCCAGCGCGTGGCCGGGCTGAAACGCGATCCCGACCTGGTGCGCGTCTGGCGACACAGCGCCGGCCTGCCCCAGTATCGCCCGGGACACGCCCAGCTGGTGGCCCAGGCGAAAGCCGATCTGGCACGCCAGCCCGGGTTGCACCTGCTTGGCCAGACCTTGCTGGGCGTCGGGGTCAATGATTGCATCGCCGCGGCCGCCGCCCTGGCGGTGCGATTGCCCGCTTGATTCCTGGTCGGCGAGGTCGGATTCTTCGCAGCAAGATGAGAAAGCTGAAGTTCCTGATATTTTTCGTGGTGATCGTCGGCGCGCTGATCGGCGGGGCCGGCATCGGGATGCGGTATTCGCGCGACAAGGCCGCCCCCGCGATCGAGGTGAAGCCCAACATGGCCATCGCCAAACACCTGGGTAGCATCTTCCTTTACGGCGCCAAGGCCGGTGACCACGTCATCCTGTTCGACACCGGCGCCGATCCGGCCGGCCATCCGATCGATTCACTGCTGACCGCGCTGAAAGCAAAACGCAGCGACGTCAGCGACATCTTCCTCACCCACGGCCACTTCGACCACTACGCAGGCGCCCTGCAGTTTCCCGACGCCAAGATCTATCTCGGCGCCGGCGACGTCGGTCTGGTCACTGGCCAGGAAGCGCCCGAGGCCATCCTGGCCAAGGCCATGACCCTGGTCATGGCCACGCCGCCCCTGCCCCGCATCACCAATCCGCTGAAGGAAAAGACGACGATCGACGTGGGCGGCGGCCAGACCGTCGTCGCGATTCCCGTGCCCGGGCACACGCGCGGCTCGTTCGCGTATTTCTATGACGGCGTGCTGTTCCCCGGCGACATCATGGTGTTCAAGGAAGGACGCCTGGAGCCGACGCCCAAGGCGTTCGACGCCCATCCTGCCGAGAACCGCGATGCAATCCGCGGCCTGAAAAAGCAACTGGGCGACGTGACCATCGATCGCGTCTGCACGGCGCACGGCGGCTGCACGCCCAAAGGCCTGGGGGGCAACCTCCTGGATGACTTTATCCAGCGCCTCGGAGGCTAGAATTCCGCATTTGTGATTGAAATCACCTTCATGTGGGTGATAATGGGCTTTCACCACCGCGGAGGTCCCCATGCGGTCGAAGTCTGTCTCGGCAGCGGTCCTTGCTAGCCTGACTTTGTCTCTGCTCCTGTTGCGCGCTGCATCCGTCTGGGCGGCAGATCCCGCCAAGGAGAAGGAGCTGGTCCCAGACGGCGTCCGCAAGCAGTTCCAGTGGGAAGACAAAGTGGTCGGCCCGCAGAACGACAAGCGGATTGATCACGCCAAGATCGCCGCCATCCAGGAGCAGGCGCGGAAGGACGAGGCGAACCAGAAGAATGCCGCGCCGACCCGCAAACAAGCCCCTGTCCGGGCCGAGGGCATCGCCGCTCCGTCGACAGCGACGCTGCCGACCATGGACATCGAAAAACCGGCGCCGGCCGGCTCGATCTAGTTGCAGGGCAAGTAGTCAGCGGCCAAGGCCGAGGCACCCAAGTCCCACGACGCCATCGACGACTACCTGGCCATGAACAACACCAGCGACCAGCCGAAGACGCGGTCGCCAATGCCGTTCGGCCGGGCCGAAAAAACCCGCCGCACCAAACACGCCCACGTCCGTAGCCGCCGCCGCGCGCACTAGTCGTTCGATAGAGTCGCTCGATCGCCTCGGGGTTCTTGAGGCGTCCGCCGCCTCCGCGTGGGCGGGTCCTGCCGCTGCAGGGTCCTCCCCAGAAACTTGTCTCGCTGGGGCTGCGTTCGAGATTCTAGAGATCGCGACCCGTTTATCAGAAGCGCAGAGGGACATGGCCCCAGCAAGCCAGGTTTCTGTGGGCCCCCCTTCCGCGTCCCCCCCCCACGCTACGTCGGCTAACTCGGGGCCGACGTTCGTGCCCTACGATCTGAGTCAGTCTCGACAATCTGCAGCAGGTGCCCCGAGCGAGCCGACGTAGCGTGGGGGGGTGGCGCGAAGTGAGGGGCCCCCAGCGGGCCGGTTCGTCGGGGCCGTTGTCCCTCTGCGCTTCTGATACACGGGTC
>JAXDMH010000815.1:0-8720 GCA_034666225.1 Myxococcales bacterium | reverse complement strand
ATTTTCGGCTTCGGCAAAATCCAGAGACGCCGCGATGGACACCTCCCTGTCCATGGCGCCGTCGATACGCAGCTGGACCCGGGTGCCATCGACCCGACGCGCGCCATAGAGGTGCAGGTCGCCCGGGAGATCGGAACGGGTGGAACCGACCACGCCGTCGTACGGCGTTGTCTGTCTGAGATCGTCAAGGACCCACAACACAGCGTAAACCGGGATGTCGAACTTGGCGGAGCCGGTGGGGGGAGGCGTGTGGTTGCAGTAAAGCGTGATCTCGGCCCGTGGTCGCGTAGAGCCCCCCTTGTCGAACAGGGCGGACTGCATACCGTCGGGATCGCAGCGCGCCAGAATGAGCAGGGTGAAATCGTCGGTGCCAAGGCGCAGACCGGGACCACCCGGTGTCGCAAGCTGGATGCGCGAATCATGAAACTCCAGCAGCGACCCGACCGGATCGCGTTGCACGACGGGCGCGATGGTGGGATCGCTCGCCGTGATGTGGTTGGCGGCCATCGAACGATCGTGCCAGAGAGGGGACGGGTAGCCCTGCGGTCCCAGGGAGACCCGGTCGGCCCAGAGCAGGAGGCCGTTCTGAAGGCGCGGCGAAAAGTTCAGGCATTCGCCCCCGACGCAGCACTGATCCTGGCACAGCAAGGGAGCGGGATCCGCGCTGCAGGCTGGTCCGTTAGGCGAGACGCAGAATCCGCTGACGCAGTTCAAGGGACTTGGGCAATCGCCCGCGCGGCCTTCTTGGCAGACACTGCATTCATAATTGGGCCGGAAGCACGACCCGACAACAGTCGGAACCAGCAACCAAAGACCCAGGATCAATCGCGCCTTCATCTGGGGCACTCCCACGTCAAACCACTGACAAAAGAGAACGGAGCGCCATCAGCGTTATTCCTGGCCAAATCAAAAGGCCGAGGTCCAGAGAAAGGTGGCGCCGGAGCCTGTGACCTGCAGCGCGGCGCTGGCGGTTTGTCCATCATTCTTGGAACTGAGGTAATAAATCAGCGCCGCGCTGCCGATGACGGCGCCCCCAGCGACGAGGACGATCCCCGCCGTGTTGTAGCCTTCAAGACTGGCGGTTTTGGCGTCACGTTCAGAGAGCACCCAATCCGGCTTTCGGATATAGCTGTCGACCTCTGCCCTTACTGAATGCGCCTTCCACAAGCACGCCCCGCCCGCCGCCAGCAACCCGCCGCCCAGCCCGACGCCCCACAGTGGCCACCCCTTGCGCACGACCGTCGCCGGAACGTCTGTTGCCGCTGCGGGCGTCACGTTCAGCGGAGGCGGTTCGACCACCTCCGGCAGACGCTGGACCACCAGGGCAGGGGCCGGTGGTACTTGCACGCAGCCCGGATTTTGGCTGGCGGCGCGGGCCTCCTGCAGCGCCCGGCGCGCGGCCAGCAGGTCCAGGCTGGGCGCACCGTCGTCGGCCAGAGCTTCCAGCGGGGCCAGTTTCAGCTCGGCGGAATCAAGAACCTCGCGCTGGTGCGGGCAGTCCTTGCGCGCGCGATGTAACGCGGCCAGGTCGACCAGCAGCGTGGGATCCTGGGTTTCGGTCCAGGCTGTCTGCAGCGCGACCACAGCGGCGGCCCCCTCGCCTGCCAGCGCCAATCGCCGCGCTTCGGCGCGCGCGGTCTCCGAACGGGCGCCCGCCGCGCAGATCTGCATCTCGATGGTCCGCCCCCGCGCAATCAACAGATCGGTCGACAGCCGTCTGACGTCAGACCCGGGCTTGGCGGCGGCGGCCCGACTGCGCAGGTCAGGCCCGGCCGCGACGAATCCTTCATAGGCGGCCAGCGCGTCGGGGCAGCGCCCGGCCAGCCGCCAGCTCTGGGCCGCCGGGTACAGCAAGGCCGGATCGCCGGCATCCTGGCGCAGGCGTTCGAACAGCGCCGCCGCTTCCGGATAACGTCCGCTGTCGAACAGCGCGCGCGCCTCTTCGAAACGCGCGCCCAGATCAACTGGCGGCGCCACGCCCAGCAAGGTCAGGGCAAAAAACGGTGCGATGAGAAAGGACGCCATCATTGGAAGGGATTGGCGAATCCATCAAGGCGCGAACGCGAACGCGGATCGGCGTGGACCGGCTCTGCCGGGGCGGCCGCCTCCGGGGAGCCCGTTTTCGGTGCGCCGACGGCAGCGCCGCTCAGCCGTTTGGCGGCTGCCCGCCGCGACGGCGGTGGCGCGGCTGGCGGCGGCGGGGATGACGGTGGCAGTGAGGGCGCGGGGACCGAAACCACCGGCGGCGAAGCGGGCGGGGGCGCCGCGGGCAACGCCGCCGGCAGCGGCTGGGCGCTCGCCGACACCACCCGACGTGAAGCGATCACTTTCACCCCGATCAGCATGGCCAGCGCCAGCACCACTACCACGCCCGTCAGCCAAACACGGCTGGCCCGCGCGCGCGGCGGCGTGGGCGCCGACGGCTGCGACGGCCGCGACTGTCCCACCGGCGCCGAGTCTACTTTGAGCGGTGCCTCGATGGCGGCCAGCGCGGCGCGCACGTCGACCATCGAGGGAAAGCGATCTTCGGGCATGAACGCCAGGCAGCGCAGGATGATCTCCTCGATGCGCGGATCAAGATCGGGCACGCGCGACCGCGGCGACGGGGGCTTTTCCATCAGGCGCTTGGTCGCCATGGCCATGGGCGTGGCACCCAGAAACGGCAGGCCACCGGTGGCCGCTTCGAACAGGACGACGCCGAAAGCATAGATGTCCGCCGGCGGGCGCACCGGGCCTCCCTGCACCTGCTCCGGCGCCATGTACGCGGCGCTGCCCACCATGATGCCGCCGGTGCTGGCCATTCCGATGCTGAGCGGTCCGCCGCGCGCCAACCCAAAGTCCATGATCACCGCGCGCGGAACGCCACCTTGGGAGTTGGGCAATAACATCACATTGTCGCTCTTGAAATCGCGGTGAACCACGCCCACCTCGTGCGCGGCCGCCAGACCATCGGCCAGCTGGCGGGCGATGGCCAGCAGGCGATCGGGCGGCAGCGCGCCGCCGCTGCGAATCTGCTGGCCCAGCGTCATGCCGTCCAGGAACTCCATCGTCAGGAAGAACCGCCGCCCCTCGCCACTGCCGGTGGGTACGTGTTCGCCCAGATCGAAGACGCGGCAGACGCCCGGGTGGTTGATGGCGCGGGCGACCTGCACCTCTCGGCGAATCTGTTCGATGGCGCGCGGGCTGGCGCCGCTGGACGTCAGCACGGTCTTCAGCGCCACGCGCACCGACAGCAGATCGTCGGCGGCCTCATAGACCTCGCCCATGCCGCCGCGAGCGATGAACCGTTTGATCTCATAGCGGCCGGCCACGCGATCGCCGGGCCCGAAGGTGGTGAGCGGAGCGGTCGGCTCATCACGGGAGCGGCCCGATTCACCGAGCGCCGCCACCGCCGACAGGCAAGCGTCGCACTGACTGATGTGCTTGATGATCGTGTCGCGGGCCGGATCGGTCAGCCGTCCCTCCGCAAAGGCCAGAAGCTGGTCTTCGTCGGGACAGGTCGGGGAGCGGCGCTCCAGCATGACGTGCCGTGATAATACCTGCGTCGATGTGAACGGCAATTGACCGGGCTAGAACGGACCGACCAGGCCGTCTTCCGTGAGAATCCCCGCCGGTGGACGCCGAAGGGATGCCGTTCAGGGCAGGACCGGGCGCACCACCGAGATCACTCGGTATTCCGCCGCGTCCCAGGCCGGGGCGCCCGCCGTCGGTTCCAGGGCGACGGTCAGCCGGGCCTGTCCCGCCGTGAGCACCTTGGGCAGAAAATAGTCGCGTTCTGCCCAGCGCAAGGTGGTGCGATCAGGAGAGGCGGTCGGTCCCATCGTCTTCGTGGGAAAAAAACTGCGAGAAGCTGACGTGGACCTGACTGCGCACCGCGCGCCACAGGCTGTGCACTTCACTTTCGGTCAGGCGCGGGATCTTCTTTTCCAGCTTTGCGCAGACGTGATCCAGCAGGCGCCGGCGAATGTCTTGCAGCCAGCGCGCCACGGTGGCCCGGTGCGCGCCAAACGGCACCGCCAGTGTGTCGATGCCCTGATTCTTGATGTATCGCAGCCGGACCAGCGCGCGTTCCTGGGCCGTCAACTGGGCCAGCGCCTCGCGCAGCGCTTCGTGAAACAGCGCGCGAAAGCGCTCGCGCATCAGCCGCACGTCCGGATCGGGATCGTCGGCCAGCAACATCTCCAGCGCATCGTCGCCGCCCGCGGCATCGACCTGGCGGACGCGGCGCAGATCGTGCGCCACCCGGACCGCGGTGATGCGCAGCCATTTCCACAGCGGCCCGCGCCCTGAATAGGCACGGATGCGCGGCTCATCCCCGGTGAAAAGGCGCGAACGCAGCTCTTGAACGGCGTCGTCGATGAGATCCTCGCGCGGCTTCATCACCCGGGCGATGGCCCCCCGGGCCGCCGGCATGAGGCGCGATTCAAACTGGGCCAGCGCCTCCCGCATGCCATTCCCACAAGCCCCGGCCAGGCACAGGTCGGCCGCTCGCTCCAGGGACACAGGCTCGCCGGCGGCTAGCAGCGGCCCCCCCAGCGCGGCAAATTGAGCGAACGTGGCGCCCGCGGTGCCGTCGGTCTGCTGCAACTGAGCAAACAGCGCGCCCAGCGCGGTCTGCGCCTGCGCATCCGCATCCGCCTCCGCCCGCCCATCGTCGACCATGGCCCGAGAGTACCCCGCGCGCCGGGGGATGACGATGGCCGGTGGAATCTAGGCGACCAGCAGTGGCGGCCGCACCGGGACCACGGTGGTCCGCGACTGGCGGGCGCGATAGGCGGCGTCCAGATAGGCGAAGTCGGCGAAGATGTGCTGCAGCGACAGGACGGGCGCCGCCGCGCCATCAATCCGATCCAGAAAATGGCGCCACATCGCTTCGAAACCAGTCCGGTCACGCAGGGAAGGAGCCAGCCATTGCTTTCCGGTGGGGCCATAGAAACGGCCATAGATGCCGCGCCCGTCGAAATAAATAGCGCCTTTTTCCATGATGACTTTGGATGAGTCAAAGGGGATAAATCGCCACGGCACCCCCCAACTGTGGAACAGACGCGAGGTCAACCCCGACTGGTGACGGGCCAGCACCACGGTGGTGTCTTCGTTGGGCGTGTTGCTCAACGGCTTGTCGGGGCCGAAGGCGGTCACGGCGACCACATGATCGGTTTCGCTGTCTTCCCAGACCGAGGCCAGGTCCATGAGGCGGCGAATCCAGTGCACGCCGCCCTCGTGCAACGCCCCCAGCGGCATCTCGGCGGGGTCGGCCCGCCAGCCTTTCGGGGTGGACGCGCCCAGGCGGATCAGATCGAGAAAGAGTGGCCGGCCACAGTCGCGCCCGTTCTTGAGGATGTCCTTGAGACGGCGATGAAACGGCGCGAAGTGAACATTTTCCGCCACCATGACCACCGGCCTGGACTGGATCAAGGCCGGCCACAACGAAGCGAATTCATCCAGGCTGTTGAAGATCGGCTTTTCGATCAGCAAGTGCTTGCCGTTGGCGACAGCTTCTTTGACCAGCTGAAAATGGCTGCGGGGGGGCGTCACCACAATCATCGTCTCGTAGGCAGAGCGCAACGCCTCCTCGTAACTGCCGAAGGCGTCCTTGATACCCAGAGGACGGGCAAACTCCTGGGCCCGTCGCGCATCACGGCTGGCCACGGCGATGCGCGCGTCGGGACGAATGCGCCGCAGGGTGCGGATGTGCCGCAAACTGATCTTGCCGCAACCAAGGAAACAGAACCCGACGCTCATGGCGACGGCAGTGATAACACAGGAACGGCGGCCAGGGCCGACCGGTGCTACCGACCGGTACTATCGGCTTGCTCCCCCCCGGTCCCCCGCTTAAAGTTCCGGCGCGGCAGGCGACGCTTTCGGAACACATGTCCAGCGCCAAAGTTTTCTACTTCATTCCGAACCTTCAGCAAGGCGGTCCTGAACGGCAGATTCTGTACCTGATGGCGCGGCTGCCCCAGCGGTACACCCCCGTCCTGTGCGTCTATCAGGCCGACGATATCTTCTTCGACGCCGAATGCCCGCCCGGTCAGCCGGCCTATTCGCTGGGCACCAGCCGCATGAACCTGCGCGCCCTCGACCGCCTGACCGAGATCTTGCGCGCCGAGCGTCCGGACATCGTGCACTCGTACCGCGACAAATCGAACTTCTGGGCGCGCTGGGCGGCGCGGCGGGCGGGGGTGCCGGTGGTCATCACCTCGTGCCGCAATCGCATGATGAACCTTCGTTATCTGGCCATTGAACGATTTCTTTCCCGGTACACCACAGTCACACTGACAAATTCCATCGGCGTCAAACACGAATTGACGAAATACGCCCGGGTCTCTCCCGACAAGATCCGGGTCATCCCGAATATTCTGGACACAAACCGGTTTCGCCCGCCCTCCCCCGCCGAACGGCAAGAAGCGCGCGCCCGCTGGCAACTGAAGACGGACGATCGCGCGCTGCTGTTGCCGGGGCGCATCGGCCTGCAGAAACACCAGGTCGGTCTGCTGTGGGCGCTGCGCGCGCTGGCCAGGCGCGGACAGCTGCCCGAGCAGACCGTGTTGCTCTTCGCTGGGCGCGAACGCGATCGCCTGTCGTCGGCGCTGGCGCACATACTGGCATCCGATCGCCGGCTGACGGGCCGGGTCCGCTTCCTGGGCGCCCAGAAAGATATCCTGTCGCTGTACTGGGCCTCCGATGTGCTGGTCATGCCGTCGCTGTACGAAGGCCTGGCCAACGCCGCGCTGGAAGGCTGCGCCGCCGGGCTGCCGGCCATCCTTTCCCACGCCGCCAACATCGACGGCATCATCGAGGACGGCATCTCGGGCTGGGAGATCCCCACCGGCCGCCATCAACCGCTGGTTTCAGCGCTGCAGCGAGCCCTGGCCACGTCAGGCAAGGAATTGCAGGCCGTGGGCGCCGCCGCCCGCGAGCGGGTCTCGGCCCGGTTCGCGCCGCACGAAAACTTCGTCGTCGATCAAACCGTGGCCGTGTATGACGAGCTGTCGGCCGGGATCGCCCGCGCGTGAACCAGGGAGGCGCCCACGCCGGACCGCTGGAAGAGACGGTCTTCGACGCGGTGATTGTCGGCTCCGGTTTTGGCGGAGCCACCATGGCCTATGCGCTGTCGCGCGCCGGCTTGCGCACGCTGCTGGTGGAACGGGGCGGCTGGGCAAAGCGGGACGACCTGGACTGGAACGGCAAGGCGATCCTGCTGGACGGTCGTTACTTCGGGGATACGCCACTTTCAATCCAGCAGGAAGGGCGCGCCCAACCCAAAGACGTTCTGGAAAACGAAGTCGTGGGCGGCAATTCCATCTTCTTTGGTGGCGCGTCTTTGCGCCTGCGCAGCAACGACTTTGCCGCCTGGCCCCTCACTTATTCCGATCTAGAACCCTATTATTGCGCGGCCGAGAATCTGCTGGAGATCCATGGGCGCGCCGGCCAGGACCCCTGCGAGCCGCCGCGCTCGTCGGGATATCCCTTCGACGCCGCCGCCCTCACCGCGCCGGCCCAGCGAATCTACGACGCTGCCCAGAAGGCCGGCTTTCATCCCTTTGCCATCCCGCTGGCCATCAACCATGCCGGCGCGCGCGAACCAAAGTGCATCAACTGTTTCACCTGCGACGGATTTCCCTGCAAGATTGGCGCGAAGAACGACGTCACCACGACGGCGCTGCTCAAGGCCGACCAGCAGCACCTGACCATCGTGCCGCGCCTGCTGGCCACCCGCCTGCGCCACGAAGACGGGCGCATCCAATCGGTCGAGGCTGTCGATCGCGACACCGGACAAACGCTGTCGCTGCGGGCCCGGGTCTTTGTCGTCAGCTGCGGCGCCATCGGCACGCCGGCGCTGCTGTTGCGCTCCGACCTGGCCCGTTATGACCAGTCCGATTCGATCGGCCGCTATCTGATGCGCCATTGCAACGCCATGGTCGGATACGTCTTTCCCTTCCGCACCAACCCTGACGCCGTCAATCACAAGCAGATCTGCATCTCGGATCTGTACGAAACCCGGCGCGGCCGAGGCGGCAAGGCGGTGGGGATCATTCAAGACATGTGCATGCCCCCGCCCGAGGTGGTCCGCCAGAAAGGCCCACCCGGCTTTCGCTGGGCGGCCTCTCTGGCCGCTGCGTCGATTCAGACCCTCATCTGCATCGCCGAGGACGATGCCCAGGCCGACAACCGCGTCCAACTCACCGACGCCGTCGTCGACCGATGGGGGCTGCCGGTGGTGTCGGTGAATCACCAGTACAGCGCCGCCGACAAAGAACGGCGCGGCCTGCTGATCGCGGCGGCGCGCCGGATCTTGCGCGAGGCTGGCGGCATGTTCGGCAAGGTGACGATGATCGAAAGCTTCTCGCACGCGGTGGGAACAGTGCGCTTTGGAGCATCACCGCAGACGGCGGCGCTGGACGTCAACTGTCGGCTGAACGGCGTCCAAAACCTCTTCGTCGCTGACGGCAGCTTCATGCCCTCATCCGGAGGCGTCAATCCCAGTCTGACCATCACCGCAAACGCGTTGCGCGTCTCGGACCACATTCTTAGACAACCGCTGTAGCCGCTGAGGGCTCCATTCGCTCCGTCGAGGGGCGGCAGGGGTGGGGTTCCCTCCCGTGCTCACGCCTCAGGTCACAAGTCGCGCCACCGGTGTGGGTTGTCGCGGAGGTCGCTGCAGGACTGATCTGAAATGAGCGGACCGCAGTGCGAGGTCGCGCGAGCCGAGCTTCGCA
>JAXDMH010000814.1:0-9689 GCA_034666225.1 Myxococcales bacterium | reverse complement strand
GGGATCGCGTGCGCCACTTTGTCGACGGCAGCCTGGTCGCCGATCGGAGGTTCCGTTGGCAGCACAAGAACGGCAGCGACGGGGGACCGGCCCACGTGCTGGTGAACCTGGCGGTGGGCGGAAAATGGCCGGGCCCGCCCCAGGAGGACACCATCTTTCCGGCGCGGCTGGACATCGCCTACATCCGGGTGTGGCAGCGAAGACAAATGGAACCATGATGGACAACGTCACACCATCCGCGCCGCCGTTCGCCTGGGCGCCGTCGGGCGCTCGCCCGCTGCCGATGGCGGGGCCGCTGCACGGCGCCGGGCGGTCGGCTGTCGAACTGGCGTTCGTCGGGATGATCCTGGCGGTCACCGTGTTGCAGCGGTTCGGGCTGAATCTGGGCAGCTATTCGTTGAACGCCGGGATGGTGGCGATGTTCGGACTGCTGGTGGTGGCCGGCCTGACGCGGGTCCTGGCGGTTTCGCCCCGCCGCCTTGTTCTGTACGGGATCTGCATCAGCGTCGCCCTGGTGAGCGCCCTCATCAACGAGACCACCTCGTCACTGTCGTCGCTGGCGTTGCTGGCGGTGATGTACCTGCCTTTCATCTTCGTTCTGACGCCGGCGTCGCACCTGCCGCCGGGCAGGGCGAATGACATCTTCCTCGACGTGGCGGTGCTGTGCGCGATCGCGGGCGTGGCCCAGTTCTACGGGCAGTTCCTTTTTCATGGCGACTGGCTTTTTGATTTCACGCCGTACGTGCCGTCGGCTCTCCGTGGGCCGTCGGGCTATAACACCGTCATCTGGGCCGGGGGATCGCTCAAATCCAACGGCTTTTTCTTTCGCGAGCCGTCGGGCTTCTCGTTCGTCATGGCCCTGGCCCTGATGATGGAGTGCCTGTCGCACCGGCGGCCGTGGCGGATCGCTTTTCTGGGCCTGGCGCTGCTCTTGACCTATTCGGGCACAGGCCTTCTGGCGCTGGTCATCGGCCTTTGCATCCCCATGAACGGTCGCAACTTTGCGCGCGTGCTGCTGGTGGCCATGATCGCCGCCGGGCTGTTCTACTTGCTGGAGGAGCCGCTGAACCTGTCGTTCACCCTGGCGCGCCTCAATGAGTTCGGATCGGAGACCAGCAGCGGCTATATCCGCTATATCGCGCCCGGGCGACTGATCGCCGACACCGCCGCCAGCGCACCGTGGACGTTGTGGCTGGGGCACGGTCCGGGCACGATCTTCCGGCAGGACGTCGGTTATGAATTTCACGATCCGACCTGGGCCAAGCTGATCTTCGAATACGGCGTCGTCGGCTTCCTGGCCTTCCTGGCTCTCTTCATCGCTTCGCTGGGGGGCCGGTCGGCGTCCCTGCGCGTGCGCGCCATGCTGCTGGCAGGCTGGTTGATCATGGGGGGCCACCTGCTGTCGCCCGAGCAGAACTTCATGACCCTGGGCCTGCTCGGCCTTCTGCCGCCGGTGCTGACATGAACAGCGCCCTGGGATCCGGCGCGCCGCCGCGGGTCAGCATCGTGATCACCTGCTTCAACTATGCGCAGTTCGTGGCGGCCGCCATCGAGGGGGCGCTGGCCCAGACCTATCCGATGACGGAGATCGTCGTCGTCAACGACGGCTCGACCGATCACTCGGCCCAGGTGATCTCGCGGTACCGGGAGCGGGTGCGCATCATCGACCAACCCAACGGCGGCTCGGTCAGCGCCCTCAACCGCGGCTTTGCGGAAAGCAGCGGCGACATCGTGATGTTCCTGGACGCCGACGATCTGATGATGCCGGAAGCCGCGGCCGAGGTGGTGCGCGCCTGGCACCCGGGTTGCGCCAAGGTGCAATTCGATCTGTCGATCATCGACGGGGAGGGGCGGGATCTGGGCCGGCGCTTCTGTGCTTTCCAGCCAGGGTATGACGCCGCCGCCGTACGGGCCTCCTTCCAGCGGACGGGAACGTACCGGTGGCCGGTGACGGCCGGCAACGCCTATGCGCGGTGGTTCGTCGCCCCGTTCTTTCCGCTGGCCATCGACCATGGCGCGGACGGAACGCTGAACACGGTCGCGCCCTTGTACGGCGACGTCGTCACCATCCCGCGTGCCCTGGGTTCCTATCGGCTGCACGGCAACAACATGTGGGCCAGCCGGGGGAGCGACACGGAGCGGATGCCGGAAAGAATCCGCCACCGACGCATCGAGATCGCGACGCTGCACGAACACGCCGCGCGCAAAGGCGTGCCGCTGCCGGCGGGCGATATCCTCGATCACGAGCTGCCGTTCCTGAACTACCGCCTGACCGCCTTGAAGCTGGGCATGGACTATGACGGCAAAGATGCGGACTCCGTCGCGGGCCTGCTGGTTCGTGCGGGGCGCGCGGTCCTGGGCGAAGGGCTTCCCGCCAAGCTGAAGCTGGCGCACCTGGTGTGGTTCGTCGGACTGGGCCTGGCGCCGCGGCCGGTTGCCGCCCGCATGTTGTGGCTCCGCTACAACCGCGCCGCCGTCATCAAGGCCGGGCAACGCCTGGTCAGGGCCTCCTCTGTCGATGCGGGCGTCCATGCCAGCTGACGGCCCTGGAACCATGGATCGCGCGCGCGTCGCCCGGTCGACGGCCTGGAGCGCCGTGGAGAACGGAGGCCTGGCCATGGTCTCCTTCGCCTCCCTGGTGATCTACGCCCGTTTTCTGTCGCCGTCGGACTTCGGTCTTTTCTCGATCGTGCTGGCCCTGGTCGAGCTGCTGGACGTGCTGGTCAGCATGTTGTTTCACGACGCCCTGGTGCAGAAGAAAGAGGTCAGCGACCTGCACTTCGACACCGCCTTCACCGCGTCGATGGTCCTCGCCTTCGCGCTGTTCGCCGCCTGCTGGTGCGTGGCGCCGACTTTCGCCGGTCTGGTGCACAACGCCCAGGCGGCGCGCGTGCTGTCCTGGACGGCGCTGCGGTTTCCGTTCACCGCTCTGGGGGCCATCATTGTCGCGCGCCAGCGTCGGGAGCTGGCGTTCAAGGTGCTGGCCATCCGTTCCTTGGTGGGCCGCATCAGCGGCGCCGTTCTGGGGATCGGCCTCGTGGCGCTGGGCGCCGGTGTGTGGGGGCTGGTGGTGCAGCAGGTGGCCATCGCCGGCGCCGCCTCGCTGGTCCTGTGGGCGGGCGCGCCCCAGCGGCCGCGCTTGCGGTTTGCACGACGCGCGCTGCGCGAGCTGATCGGCTTCGGGGCCTACGCTGTCAGCGGCATCTTCTTGAACTTCGCCGTCAAGCGCGTCTACACCATCGTCGCCGGGGTGATGCTGGGGACCGAGCTGGCCGGATTTCTCAACATCGGGTTCCGCGCCGTCGACGTCCTGTGGGCCATCGCCGCCACGGCCGTGGGCCAGGTCGGCCTGCCCGTGCTGGCGCGCCTGCAGTCGGATCCACCGCGCCTTCGCAGCGCCTACTGTGCCGCCCTGGAGTTCACCTGCTTGCTGCTTTACCCCTGCTTTTGCGGCATCGCCCTGGTTGCGCCGGTGGTGGTCGAATTGCTGTTCGGCGCGCGCTGGCTGGCCAGCGCACCTTACGTGATGGTGCTGGCGCTGCTGGCGCTGGTCCAGGCGCCGCGCCTGCTGATGACGCCGGCGCTGACGGCGCTGGGGCGCCCGCGCGACGCGCTGGCTGGGCTGGCCGTCGAGCTGGCGATCGTCATCGGCCTGCTGGCCACCGTCGGTGCTCACACCTTGCGCTGGGCGGTGGGGATCTGGGTGATCCGCGAGGTCGCCTCTGCCCCGGTCATGACACGCCTGGTGAGGCGGGCCACCGGACTGGGCGCGGGGGCGCACCTGCGCGCTGTCGCGGGGCCGCTGCTGGCGTCGGCCTGCATGGGGGTGGTGATGATCGCCATCCGGCGCGTGCTGCCCACCGGCATGCCCGCCCCGGCGCGGCTGGCGATCCTGGTTCCCCTCGGGGCGGCGATCTTCCTGGGCGCCGCCTGGACGTTCGACAGGAAGGCGATGCAGAGGCTGCTGGACTTCGTGGCTTCGGTGGCGCGCCCACCCACGGTGATGCCGTCGGCCGAATCGGGCGCGGCGCTGGAGTCGAAATGAACACCACCTCTGCCGGGCCCTCGCTGTCCGTTGTCATCACCAACTGGAATTACGGTCGCTTCGTGGCGCAGGCCATCGACAGCGCTCTTGGCCTGGATTGGCCGGCTGTCGAGGTCATCGTCGTCGACGACGGCTCGACCGATGATTCGCGCGCGGTCATCAGCCGCTATGGCGAGCGGATCACCGCGATCCTCCAGGAGAACGCGGGCCAGGGCGGCGCTTCCAATGTTGGCTTCGCGCGCGCCACCGGCGACGTCGTCATCTTTCTGGATGCCGATGATCTCCTGGCGCCCTCTGTCGGGAAAGAGATCGCCGCGGTCTGGGGGCCCGGCGTCAGCAAGGTGCAGTTTCAGATGCAGATCGTCGATGCGGACGGCAAACCGACCGGGGCGAAGCTGCCGCAGTTTCCCACCGTCCCTTCGCCTGAAGAGATTCGCCGCTGGGCATCCCGGGCCGCTGCCTACCCGACGCCGCCGGGCTCGGGGAACGCCTATGCGCGCTGGTTTCTGCAGCGCCTGTTTCCCATCGAGGATCCGCGGACCTCCCCCGACAGCTGCTTTCTGGCGGCGGCGCCTCATCTGGGCGACGTGGTGACCGTGGCCAAGCCGCTGGTCAGTTACCGCGTCCACGGCAACAATGACGGCGCCATGCTGACCCTGAACGCCGAGCGGCTGGGGAAAGAGGTCCGCCGCGCCCAGTGGCGTTTCGCCTATGCCCAGCGAATGGCTCGCACCGTGGGCGTCAGCATCCCCGACGCCGCCTTCAGGAACAGCCTGGCCACGCTGCCCTATCGGCTGGCGTCATTGCGCTTCGCCTCCGACAGCCACCCCATTACCGATGACACCCTGGCCGCGATCGTTGTCGACACCGTGCAAGCGGCGTTCGTGCCGCAAGGCCGGTCAGCGTCCAGCGTGGCGGCGCTGGTGGCGTGGACGATCCTGGTCGCGCTGCTTCCCCATCGGGCCAGCAAACAGCTTGCGCTCTGGCGCTTTGCCTCGCCCAGCCGGCCCAAGGCTTTGCAGCGGGCCATGACATTGTTGCGCGTCGTCAGCCGATAACGACGGCGGCGTCAGAGGTACCCGCCCACCGCGGCTGTCACGCGATAGGTGGCGCGCAGGGCGCGTTCATCGGATGTGTGCGAGGGGTCCTCGACGCGAACCAGGTAAAGGGGGACCGCGCCCTGCAACCAGAGGAACAGCCGGCGGGAGAGGGGAATTTCGGCGACAGCGACCGGGCCCAGGTTGCCGGCGAACGAGGAACGCCCCTGCGGCTGGTCGCTGGCCGTCTGCGTGAAGCGGCTGACGCCCAGCTCGCCGCCCGCCGCCAGGGTCACCGCCGACAGATCGAACGCCCGCAGCGCGCCCACCCGCAAGCCCAGCTCCATCGTGTCGAGGTGGGTGCCCCGCGCGCTTTCGCGGCGCGCCCCGCCCACGTCGAACGCGGCCGTCACCGTCAGCGCGCGCAGATCCAGTCGTCCGCCCACGCCGCCGCCAAAGGTCGGCCCCAGATCCAAAAGCGGCCCGCGCATCCCGCCCAGCGCAAAGATGGCCGCCGCGCGCTGGCGCGTGGTCCCGCCCTTGCGCACGACCCGCCCGAACTCGATGCGCCGCATGCCCGCCGTGGTGACCATGGTCTGCCCGGTCGGCGCGACGTCGAACGTGCCGCTGGCCACCTGATCATCCGCCCGCCGGGTCACCTCATAGCGGCCCGCCGCCACGGCCAGCGGTCGCGCCGCGCCGTCGTTGGTCAGCTCGGCCACGATCGACGAATCACTCTGCCGCCGCACCAGGTACCACCCTGGTTGACCCAGGGCCAGGTGTCCAAAGCGCGCCGTGAGGCGCGGGCGCGTCAGCACCAGCTCCTCGCGCCCGCCCAGCGCCAGCTTGAACGTCGGGTGTTGCGGACCGGCCCGGGTCAGCGCCGTGGCGGCGACGGTGTGGCGGGCGGCATAGGTGAACGCCTCGCCCAGGGTCACGGCGCCGTCGCCGTCCTGATCGCCGGCGCCCATCAGCGCGGCCGCGAAATGATGCGTGAAGAACGACGCGTGCAGCTCGTCGGACTCCTGAGCCTCCTCGCCCGAGGCGCTGGACGTGACGATGGCCAGGCCGCGCGGGTTGGTCGGCGGCGCCAGGCGCACGTCAAAGTCGCTGCCCGCGCGTCCGCCCTTTGTTTGCGTCAGCGTCCCCGAGCGGCAGGCGTCGACCACCATCACCCGCGTGGCGATGTCGCTGGCGCCCAGCAGCTCTTGCAGGTCGCGCAGCGGGAAGGTGGTCCCGGCCAGGTGCAAGGCCTCACCGTCGGCGTGGCCCGAGTAGTAGACGAAGAGCAGGCCGTCGGGGCCGCCCCGGCGCAAGGCTGCCTCGGCGTCCAGGATCGCCTGGCGCATCTCCGCCGCCGATCGCCCCTGCAGCAGCGTCATGTTCGCGCGGGGAAAGTCGCCCAGCGCGCCCAGGACGTCGGCGATGCGCGCGGCGTCCTCCTCGGCAAAACGCAGCACCGGCTCGCCGGGCAGGCCGGCGTTGTTACCGATGATGACGGCGACGACGGAGATGCCGGTGGCCTCAGTCGCGCCCGCAGACGCCGAAGCCAGCAGGGCCAGCAGGCCCAGCAGGACAACGACGCACGCCGCGCGCGCCGCGGCCGCGCGCGCGGGCGCAGACGCGATCACCGCGTCGCTTCTTTATGGATGGTGACGCCGCTTTGACGGCAGGGGAGATCCAGACGGGCGGTCCGGGTGGGCTGACCGCCGGCCGCCGCCAGCGCCTGCTGGCCCGCCGCCGTCAGCGCCGCGCGCGTCGGCGCCGCCGCGCACAGCAGCGCCACGAAGCGCTCGTCGCCCGGCGTGTCGTCAAGGACCACGCTTCCCGGCAGCTGGTGCGTCCCGGCCGCCACGCCCAGCGCCGCGTCCGTCGCGGCCGGCGCGTAGACCGAGGTGTGCCCGGCGCTGTCGAGGCCGACCACCGCGACGTTGCCGGCGTCGGCCGCCGTGACGACAAAGCGAATGGCGTCGCCGGGCCGCAGCGCTGTTCCATCGAACACGGGGACGGTGCGTCCGTCGGTTCGGCGCGCGACGATCTCCATGGCGAAACCATCGCCCTTGGTCCGCGTGTCGCTGCCCGCTGCGGTCAGTTCGGCCGGCCTGGGGCGCGCCACCAGCACCAGCACGGCGGCCGCTGCGGCGACGGCGACGAAACCGCCGACCATTTTTCTTGTGACCAGACGGGCGCGCACCGCCGCGGCCGCGGGACGAGCCGCTTGCTGGCCGCGCCACCAGAGCTCGTCGGGCACCTGCGCGGGCGCTGCCGCCAGCTCGTCTCGTCGGGCACGGCAGGTCGCGCACTCCTCCAGGTGACGCTCGGTAGCCGCGCGTCCCGCTCCCTCGGGTTCAAGCGGGTTCAGCTCGCCGACCAGAAAACGTTCCAGGGCCAGGTCCGACAGGCAGCTGTCCGGCCGTCGGCGCAACGTGAGGGGCGCGCTCACGACGCCATCTCCCGGTCCTCGCGGGCGGCGGCCAGCGTGATGGTGCGAAACTGCTCAATTCGGTAGCCGATCGTCCGGCGCGGGATCGACAGGAGCAGCGCGATCTCGTCCTGGCTCATCTGATCGACGAAATAGTAAACGGCGATCTCCTGCACGTCCTCGGGGACATTCTCCAGCAGCGCGCGCACGGTCAGCACGGCGTCGCTGGTCGAACGGGCCACCGGCTCGTCGGGGCCGAGCGCGCGTTTCAAGACGTCGCGCCGCCGGCGCGAGTCGCGCAGGCGGTTCAGGCAATTGTTCGTGGTGATGCGGTAAAGCCAGCTCAGCGGCGACGCCGCCGTGGCGAACTCGGCGCGCGCCTCGAACGCGCGCAGGAAGACCTCCTGCATGACGTCCTTGCCCGCGTCGCCGTCGCCCATCAACAGGCAGGCGCGCCGAAAGACGCTGCGGCTGTATCGCCGGTAGAGATCTTCGAGAAACGTCGAGTCCATCGCCCAGGCAGGAATTTACCCTGGTCCGAGGTCCGTGCTCGAAAATCGGATCAAACGTCACCGGACCGTCACGGGGGTGGCTTGTCCCGCCAACGGCCCCGCGCTACAACGCCGGGCGTGCGCAGGCGCCTGGTTGTGGGGGTGGTCGTCGGGATGGCGGCGCAAATGGCGCTGGTCGGCTGTCATGGCACAACGCCCCGCCAGCCGGATCCCGACGTCGGCGAGACGATCGCGGGTCAACCCTGTTCGGAGCTGGAGGCCGCGATCAACGGCTGGCTGGGCAAGGCCGCCGCCTGCCAGCGCGGGCCGGACATGCGCGAGCTGCTGCCGATCGGCGACGGGTTCGTCCTGGACTGGACCACGCGCACGCAAGAGGGGCGGATCTGGGCCGTCGGGAGCGACCCGCCGCTGGGTGTGGCCCCGATCACAGGGGGACCCGCGCCCGGGCTGCTGCCGCGCACGACCATCGTCCCCATCGGCAAGCGCCGCGTCCTGATGTTGCAGAGCGACAAGCCCAACGTCTCCATCTTCACCGTCAACGTCGGCGCGCCCCGGGGCGCCAACGTGCTGATGTCGACGCTGGGCGAAGCGGTGCTGGAGGAGGGGAGCTCTGGCCACGGATTCGTCGGTCTGGATGGCGACTACTTTCTCGACTATCGAACGGGCAACGGAACGTTCAACGTTCACCGCGTCGACGAGACGGCCCGCGACACCGCCCAGGTCATCACCGGAACGGAGTGGACGGGCGTCAACCTTGCCTTGCGGCGGGGCGCCCGGATCATCAACCTGGGCCAGCACCGGCTGCTGGAATGGGTGCCGGTCACCGGCCAGTTTCACGTCTGGTCGTACACGCTGCAGCCGGGCCGGGCCGACATTTTCGATCCCCAGCCGGTGGCCGCCGGACAGTTCGTCGACGTGACGGCGAACCACGAGCTCCTGGTGGTGGCCGCCGATCGCATCTTGATCTGGGAGCGCAACACCGGACGCGTGATGTTGCGGGCGCTGGATCCCACGTCAGCCGATCCGCTGGGCGGTGCGGTCATCGGCGACGCCACGGAGCTGCTGCTGAAGTCGCCCGACTGGACGGCGCCGGTCACGTCGGCGGTCGAGAACGTCGTTCTGGTGCTGCAGCAGGGGCGATCGTTTGACGCCTATTTCGGCCTGTTCTGTCAGGCAGCATCCGGTTCGAACCCAAGCTGCGAGGACGGGCCGTCCTGCTGCGAGGGCATGCCGCCGTCGATACCAGGCGCCGACGCCTGCACGCCGCTGGACCCGACCACGGACGCCCACGTGCCCAAGGACGACTTCGCTTGCCTGAACACGAAGATGCAGGACGGTCAGGCGGGCGGCTTCGCGGTGCCCCCGTGTGGCGCCCCCGCTGACTTTGCCTGCACGCCGCCGGGCGACGCCGCGGGGACCAGCGCTTTTTACCAGCGCGCCGCCGCCGCGGGCAGCCTGGCCGATCGGTACTTCCAGTCGACGCGCGACGGGATCGAGCCGAACCTGATCTATCTGGCCAAGACCGCCTTCGGCAGCAGCGTCCCGCTGGAGTTCGGCCTGCAGTTGACGCGCGTCATGGCCGAGAACCGCGTTCGCTGGGCGCTGTATCTGGGCAACGCCAGCGACACGCGCGGGTTCCCGCCGCCGCTGTTCTTCGACCACCACTGGGATTT